>DASUVL010000433.1:0-13492 GCA_036379015.1 Niastella sp. | reverse complement strand
TTCTGTATCAGGAATTTTGAAGACATCAAACATTTTAAAAATTTAAAAAGGATGTCACTTTTTTATAGCGATCATATGAATGAAGAAATAAGATCGTTTCTGAAACAGAATAATATAGAAGTAGAATAAAAGTAGAACCTCTGCGACAAGGAAATTGGGCGAAATCGGGTCTGATGTGCGATGCTCGTCCCATTAGACTAGCACCAATGTTGCTATCTTCCCCGTGCAGAGGTTCATTATTTTCAGCTCACTGCTTTCTTTTTTTCATGGCCATACTTGTAAATACTTACTGTGCCGTGTTTTTCAGGACCGGCCGGCATCAGACAACAAGCCTGATGCCGGTAAACGATCAGCGTTTATGAAACGGTCAGGTAATAAGGGATGTATCAGTTGATGAACGCAAATTTATCCTCAAACATTTTCCCGATCAGGGGTAATGGTTTTTGGGCTGCATTTGCAGCATTGATCATACCTATGATCCAGAGTACCAGGATAACCAGGCTTAACATGCCTAAAATACCGAGTGCCGGAACGACCATAGCAACAACGTTTAGTGCCACCGAGAATAGAATACCAACGATAGCCAATCCTAAAGATTGTTTCAAATGGTATTTTAGTAAGTCGTCTGCTTTTTCCTTGCCCATAAAATAAGCGATCAGCCAGCCAATAAGACCGATGTACGATACAATGGAAAGTGTTTTGTTGTTCATTTTGTTTTTGCTTTAATTGTTATGAATAGATGTTGATGATTGCATAGGTAATAATTCCGGCGCTGTTCTTTATTGATCCCCATAATTGACTGTAGTGGGGAACTTATATACAAAATCAGCATGGTTGTGTGTGGCATAATCCGCCGCAAACTTTTCTCCTTTTTTCTTTGCGATTTCGTAATATTTGTTTTCCTTTTTCACATCACCCAAATGCCGGTACACCAGGCCCAGCAACCAGTTTGCGGAGCCATTGTCCCATGCCATGTTTACGGCTTGCTCCAGGTCGGCCCTGGCGGCATCCCATTCTCCTTTCAGCACATAGGCTTCTCCACGGATGCGGTAAGCGAAATAGCGCCTGTCTTCATCATAAGGATTGGCTTTGCTGCTTTCAATAGAATAAGTAGCCATTTCAATAGCATTATCCAGTCTTCGCAGCCTGGTCTGGGCCAGCGCATACAGGTCGGCTGCACGGTTATTGATGTTCTTATGTTTCTGCGGAAAAAGATCGACTGCTTTTTCCAGGTAGGGAAGCGCTTGTTCGTAAGCGCCTTCATTAAACAGAAGCTGACCGGCATCCAGCCATACCCGGTACCAGTTGGGGGATAGTTCCATCGCCTTACGATGGCAGGCAAAGGCTTCTTGCTTCTGCCTGGCTTGTATATACTCCTGCGCTTTTTTATATTGTGCCCAGCTATTGATATCGAAACCCTCAATAAAAATGGATTGCCCCTGCTCCAATGCTTTTCGGATATTGTCCAGGTTCCAATAGATTGAATCATAGAAACGCGATTCTACTTCGTAACACATTTCCGGCTTTAATACATAGATATCTTCCTGCCAGTAAAAATGCGGGTTGCTGAGCTCCATTTTCTGGTAGTCGGTATAATTGCACATCACAAAGGCTACTGTTTTATCGGATGCTATAAACGAACCGATATCAAAGAACCAGGCAAAGAGATAAGGCGTGTTTACCTTGCAGGGGTAAGTGGTATGAAGTATCTCGTGGTCTTCGCCCGAGAAACAGGCATAATGCCGGGCAAAGATGGTACCGCCGATCCTTTGCTCGTAACCCTGGTAGTAAGCATTACAATGAAGATCGCCGCTTATATAGAGATTGTCACGACTGCCCCCCGTCAACTCAAGGTTACCTTTTACGGCCATTACGCGGGCGCCGGAAGGATGGTCGCGTAAGAGCATCTTTTGATCTTCGGTGAGGGTAGTATCTCCATCAAAGTAAATAACCTTGTCGTCGTCATCATTAAATGCATCATCATTATCGTCATCGTCTTCCGCTTCATCGGGGGAGGTATCGGTCTTTTTAAGCCTGGCCAGCTCAGGTAGGCGGGTCAACATCTCTTTGTAAGAGATTATCTCGAAGGGTGGGAGTTGTATTTGCACAGATAGCTTTGTTTTTTTGTTCCGGACAAAGGTATAGGTAGGAGTGCCCTTACACATAAAAACAAGCGCCACAATTCGTCTACAGTGTCTTTTGAAATGCGTCTACAAATTGTCTACAGTGTCTACAAATCAGCGTCTGTACATATATATTTGCTTATAAACAAAGATGTACCAGTCAATATGGATACAAACAGCCGCATCACTTTTACAAACAATCCTTACCCGGATGGTCATCACATCAACACCTTTTTATGGAGCGGACGAATAGATCCGGACAGGGGATTGGTCTTTGATTTCCATCTGATAACCGATAATTACTATGGAGAAGATGATAATACGAACGAGGAGCCGGACAACTTGCCGGACTGGCAGTCGAAGATAGTTTGGCATAATTATCATAAGTGTACCCTTTCTTCAAAAGCCTGGGGTAGTGATGGTATTGTCGTGGCACGTGCCGGCAACAAATTTGATTTTGATAATGGATTTCCTGTGATCCTTGAGGCTGACCCCTTGCCCCTGGACGAAGATGTGGAGTGGGATGACCTTGCGATTGCCATTTATTTATTGGGACATGATGCCTGTGCCGGCCACCAGATCAATATCAAAAGCGAAGAAAATGGTTTGTATACCATTCACTGGACCGGTAAAATTGCGCTGGCTTATTCTGGTGAAGATGAATTTAAGTATGATTTTGTGGCTGATATAAACGCGGTAACATTCGACGGCATTTATTATCCCCAGGAATGGAGCCAGGCGCTGGCATTGGAAAAATTGACGGAACTGGTGAGCAATCCGCACCGGTTTACCTTCCAGGACCTGAATCCCAAAAGCTTTAAGCGTGAATACAAGCTGGTGTTGCAGAACGAGACAATAGCCTAATATTACGATACCTTAATCTGATTGATACACTATTATGCGCCTATTTCTGCTGTTCTTAATTGCATGCTGTTTTTCCCTGCAGGGTTTTGCCCAAAACCGATATATATATAGCTTATACAACGTAGTACGTGATCCGAAAACCAATAAACAAGACAAAATACTCGTTTTAAGTCACCTTGCCGATGTAGTACGTTTTTATGATGATAAAAAAGCCATGCAGTTGGCAGAAGAGGCCATTTCCCTTGCCAAAAAAGAGAATGATACACGGTATAAAGTGTATGCGTATGAGGTCCGTTCATCGATTTATCTGAGACGGGGCAATATGGATAAATCGAACCGGGATATGGACAGCACGCTTCAATTTGCCGATCAAACTAATGATATCAAGGCAAAATCATGGGCCTGGTTCCAAAAGGGACTGATGCTTAGTTTTGAAAACAAGGAAAAGGAAACCCTATCCGCCCAATTAAAGGCGTTGGAATTTATAAAAGGAAAAGGCTATTGGAAAGAAGAAGCTTCTATCTATTATGCATTATATGGGGTGTTTACTTCCTGGGATGACCTGGATAATACAGACAAATATGCGCTGCTGGCCTTAGACGCGGCTAAGAAGAGCAAAAACCCCAATAATTTATGCGAATCCTGGCAAGCAGTATCTACTGCAACAGAATACCGTTACCGTAAAACAAAAAACAAACTCCTGCTCGATTCTGCTATTCGTTCCAACATGAATGCCATAGCCATTTATCTTGAACATGAAGACCAGATGCATATGATACAATTGATCACCATACCGTGCATCAATATAGCCAATGCCTATAACGAGCATTTCCCACCTTCGGCCCAAATTACTGATAGCATACGACGTTATGCTACTTTGGCATATAACTATGCTGTTAAAAGTAAAGATATCCGAACACAGGCCGCCACCCTGGGTTTGCTTAATGAAGATGCCAAACGGAATGGGAATTATTCATTGGCAGAAACTTATTTGATACAGGCCCTGACCTTATTCTTTAATGACCCTAATCCGGATTATTACATCCGGTCCTCGATATTCAAGGGTCTTGCTGAACTGGCAGAACGTAAATATGACTATCCTAACGCGCTTGAATATCAGAAAGCATATCTTGAAGACTATAAAAAAGTATATGATGCAGAACAAGCCCGTACGGGTAGAGATATGGAGGCCAAATACCAGGCAAAAGAGCGGGAACAGGAAATTAAATTTCTGAAAGCCAACGAGGCGCTGCATAAAAAACAAAAGTACCTGTACATTGGCATAGCCATAACTTTATTACTGGGTTTGCTATTTATGTTCCGTTCGTATCATTTTCGGTTGCGTTATTCCCTGCAACGTGCAACTATTTTAGAGCAGGAAAAGGAAGAAGCGCGCCTGCTGGCCAAACTGAAAGAAGAGGAAGCATTGCTCGCATCGTTAGAACAGCAAAAGGCAGAATTGTATGCCAGTTTGCAGGAAAAAACGGCCCTTTTGAAAGCTGAAGAGACTGCCAGGCTACAAGCGGAACAGCAGGTGATATTGGCAAGAAATGAAATGTTGCAAAAAGAGGTCATGGCAGGCAATCTACATATGGAGCAAAAAACCAAAGTGCTGAAGGAACTAAAAAATCAGTTTGAAGAGAATCCCGGCAAGGAAATCAAAGCATCGGAGCTGAATAAGGTTTTCAAACGGCAGGAACATTTTGATAACGATTTTGAAGAATTAAAAACAGAACTTAAGGAAATACATCCCGAATTTTACCAGCGTCTGCAACAAAAGGCCGACAACAAACTTACTACACTCGATCTGAAATACTGCGCCTATATTTTTATGAAACGCTCTACAAAGGAAATGGCTGTGTTACTCAATGTTGAACCCAAAAGCATCCGGATGAGTAAGTACCGGTTGAAGCAGAAATTGGGATTAGATAAAGAGGATGACCTGGATGTTTACATCAGCAGTGTGGTATGATAAATGGATAATGCATAGGACCGTTGACAATCAACGGTCTTTCTTTTTTGGTCAATTTAAGTTCATTTCACACCTTTATAGCTTCCCTGACGATTATTCGAATATCATCATTCAATGAACTGCCATCATGAAACATGCCCTCCTCATTTTGAGTTTTTTAATGCTCATAACCCATTACTCATTTTCCCAGGATCCCTGGAAACTCACCGCCACCCAAATTGACCCATCCAACTATTACGGCATTACCGTTGCCAATGGCATGATCGGCATTGTATCGTCGCCGGAGCCGTTCAAGGTAAAAGATGTGGTGCTGGCCGGTGCATATGATTTGTATGGTCGGGGCCGCGTGAGCAATTTTCTGCGCAGCTTTAACCTGCTGAACATGTATCTTGATATCGATGGCCGCCGCATTGATGCCAAAAGCATTACCGGCTTTAAGCAGGAGCTCGATATGCGACATGCTGCCTTTACGGCTTCGTTTGAATATGGCGATAAGGCTACCATCAGCTATACCTATTATTCATTGCGCCATTTGCCTTATACTGTATTGATGGAAGTAAACATCACCGCCAAAAAAGATCTTGCCATCACCGGTTCCAGTGTAATGGAAGCGCCCGATGCCTTAAAAGACGTACAGAATTATTACAACGAGATCGACCGGCCGCATGTGGTGATCCCTTTGCTTACTTCTACTGCAAGATCACCAACCGGAAAATTGCTGATGTGCGCATCCAATACTTTTTTATTTAGTGAACCGCATGGTCACGAACCCCGGGTTATTCACGAAATGTGGGACAATAACATGCACCTGATGAAGTTTTCAAAGAACATTAAGGCAGGAGAGCGTTACCGTTTTTCAATAGCCGGTTCTTCTATTACCTCTGCTCACCATGATGATCCATTGAATGCAGCAGAACGCTTAACCATGTACGCAAAGCTCGAAGGGCGGGACCGGCTTTTGAAATTTCATCAGCAAGCATGGGATAGCCTTTGGAAAAGCGATATTGTTATTGATGGCGATGCACAGGCGCAACAGGATGTGCACAGCATGATGTATCACCTCTATTCTTTTGTTCGTGAAGGAACAGCTAATTCTCCTTCGCCTATGGGCTTAAGTGGACTGGGTTATAACGGTCATGTTTTTTGGGATGCAGAATTATGGATGTATCCTGCTTTGTTGGTGCTGCATCCTGAACTCGCAAAAAGTATGATTGAATATCGCTTCCAAAGATTGGACGCTGCAAGGCGAAACGCATTTGTTAATGGATTTAAAGGGGCCATGTATCCCTGGGAGAGTGCAGAAACTGGCGTGGAAGAAACACCTGTATGGGCATTGAGCGGACCATTTGAGCATCATATCACGGCTGATGTTGCGATTGCAGCCTGGAATTATTATGCAGTAACACAGAACAAACAATGGCTGCACGAAAAAGGCTACCCGATCCTTTCCACAACTGCCGATTTTTGGATAAGTCGCGTTGAAAGAAATGGTCCTGGCCAATATGATATAAAAAATGTAGTAGCAGCAGATGAATGGGCCGAGAACGTAGACAACAATGCATTTACCAATGCAGCTGCCAAAGCCAATTTGCAATATGCAACCCAGGCGGCAAACATCCTGGGAGTTGCTCCCAATCCCGATTGGATGCATGTTGCCAACAACATTCCCGTTTTAAAGATGGAGGATGGCGTTACGCAGGAACACGCCACTTATAAAGGAGAAGGTATTAAACAGGCTGATGTCAATTTGCTGGCATATCCTTTAAAAGAGATCACTGATCCGAAACAAATTCGAAAAGACCTGGCGTATTACGAAACAAGAGTGCCCAATGAAGGTACCCCTGCCATGACGCAAGCTGTTTTTACTTTGCTGTACGCACGTTTGGGCGATACCAGTAAAGCGTATCATTGGTTTAAAGATGCGTATCTGCCCAACTTAAATCCGCCGTTCCGGGTAATTGCCGAAACAAAGGGCGGCACCAACCCTTATTTTGCAACCGGTGCTGGTGGTATTCTGCAGGCGGTATTAATGGGTTTCGGCGGCCTGGAAATTACACCCAAAGGCATTATTCAGATCAAATCTTCACTTCCTTCAAATTGGAAAAGACTGACGTTCACCGGCATTGGGGTAGGAAAGAAGACGTATACCAGAGAAGGTAAATAGTAGAAAAGGAAGGGCCCTGGAAAACAGGGCCCCGAAAAGATGTACAAACGATCATTTATTCTCTGAAGGATCGTGTTAATTACGCTTTATCAATTTTAACGCTTTACCATCAGCCATACGTAAATAGTATGTGCCGGGTTTGAGTGACGTTATATCAATTGGCTGACGTAGTTGTGTCAATTTGATTTGCCGTAATGCCCGGCCCTGGTTGTCGACCAGTGTTGCTGTCGTATTTAAAAGTTGTATACTGTTCAGTTCCATGGTCACTGTGCGGGTGGCCGGTTGTGGGTACAACCTGGCTGGTACCACAGATGAACGTTTAGTCAGCGCTACTATTTTTGAATACGTTGATTGGCCTGCTTCAACAATTTTTATCCGGTAAAAGTTTGTAGAGTCGGCAGCTGATTGATCATCGTATTGGTAGCTGGAGCTTTCCTGGATCTTGGCGTATAAAATAGCGATGGTGCTAAAGGTAATACCATCAGTACTGCGTTCCACTTCATACCGGGAATTGCCGGTCTGGTTTTGTACATGCCAGGTGAGCCATACGGTTTTTTGTGTGGTTTGCTGTGCCTCGAATGAAACAAGTGATAGTGGTAATATGCCGGATACTTTGAAGTCGAGATAATTTACATTGAAATCGTTGGCGTCCATCACAAAACGGATTGTATGTACGCCGCTGGTGATATTACCCAACAGTGCGGTTACCGTTTGCCATGCCTGAAATCCACCGGTGTTTGGAACATTTACCGGGCCGGAAATATTCACGCCGTCCATTTCGAAATGAAACTGGCGTCCCGTGCCTGGCGCTGCTACTCTTACATCCACAGAGTATGCCGACGTTACTGTCGCATTTAGCGTGTACTCCAGCCATTCGCCGTTGGCAACCCATCCAATATTATTGCCACCGCCGGCAGTGTTTTCAATATCCACATCTTCTGTGGGCCGGTATTGATTTCCTGCATTACCGGTCGAGGTTTCATGATAGGCAATTCCTTCACCACCACGATCAAAGTCTTCTATTTCCACTTTACCAGGAATATTCATAGGCGTTCCATAGTAAGGGTTTTGTAGTGATGCACTCAGGTTGTAGTTCGCCGTATAGGTGGTATTTACCGCCGGCACACGTAGACTTTGTGAAGCGGCGCCACCATGAGCCCAGGACGTAAATGTATACACGTTGTTATTCAGTAGCTGCGAAGCCGGTGCTTCGAGCGTTAATGCACCATTTACTACCCATATTTTTGTAAATGGTGTTGTGCCTTCGCCGCCCATTACCAGTTTCAGGCCCGGGATATTGGCCACTGCCGTAAGTTCTACTTTGTTGGGTTGTATGTCCACCGAATCAATACCTGCTCTTCCGGCTGCGTCGGTGACGGTAAGTATGATCCGGAACCAGACATTGGGCGATGACTCACCACCATTGTCTGCCATAAAGTTGCCGCTTGTTACCCCATTGGGGATGGTTGGTCCCGGGTGCCAATGCTGGCTGGTGGCGTTTTCCTGGTGGTAGAACCGAACTTCCCAATGAAAAGCGGAAGCTGGCAGGGTTCCATCTTCTGCATCTGTAGCTGTACCGGAAAAGGATACCTGGTCAAGCGCATTCCAGGTCAACGTATTCGAAGGGCTCGTGATCTGCACAACAGGTTTGGCATTGAATGGTAATACCGTCAGGGTTGCATTATTGCTGGTAGCAGTACCATTCGTATTGGTAACCACACAGCGGTAATTACCTGCATCACCCGCGGCCACTGCAGTGATCGTATACGTATTGGAGGTGGCCCCTGGTATATTAACGTTGTTGAATTGCCATTGATATTGTAAAGGCACGGCGCCCGATGCAGTTATCGAAAAGCTTACCGGATCGCCCGCAACGATGCTTTGGCTAACTGGGTGGTTTACGATAACGGGTGCATCTGTATTGTCATATTCGATCCGCCACAGGCTTCCGGTTGTGTTATACCGTATATAATAGATGTTGCCATCGATGCCAACGCTTGTTCCCAGAACGGAACCAAAGCCGCCCGTAGCAAACTCTGTATGCCCATTTCCCGGATTGGTGGCATCAACACTTCTGAGCCAGTCATCACACCAGTCGGAGAAGTAAAAGCGGTTGCGGTATTGAGCCGGATAATTAGTCGCAGCAGGATTAAAGAACACCCCTGATGTGATGGCGCATCCCCAGTTAGCATGTGGATAAGCAAACGCCGCGAAGATGGTATTGGCTGCCTGTTCCGGTCCCGAGCGTCCGTTCTGGTCCCATCCATAGTTATAATTTTTTGCCGGATCGGGGTTGGTGACATCGTCTATTTCTTCATAATTTCCACCCACATTTACAACGAAGATCTTACCTGATATGGGATCAAGGCTCATCTTCCAGGGATTGCGCATGCCGATGGCCCAAATGCTTCGTTTCTGGCGGGAGGCGCCCGCTTCGTTATAATATGGATTGCCGGGCGCAGGATCGCCGTTTTCTGTTAACCGTAATATCTTTCCGCGGTAGGTGTCGAGCATTACCGCCTGTGCCGGTACATTACTTTCGCCAATGGCCACGTACAGAGATCCTCCTTTAAAAAGCAATGCACCGCCGTTATGAAAGCCATTGAGGATGGGGTCAAACTCCATAACACGTGTAACGGAACTGACTGTATTGCCAGCGGTGATAACGATCACGTCCAGGTAGTGAACCGTCATGTCTGCTTTGGTGTAAAAAAGGTAACATTTACCATTTGTTGCAAAATCAGGATGAAGTGTAATACCCAGTAACCCTTGTTCGGCAGCTGTAACAGTGGCAACTGTATAAACGGTAGCTACCGTACCGTTCTGAAATACCTTTACGTTACCGGAACGTTCTGCAATAAATATTCTTCCATCCCCTGCATGCACCATGGCGGTTGCCTCATTAATATTATCACCGGTCAGTTTCTTTTGAACAAAGCCGGGTGGTAACTGTGCAAAAACAGGCGTGAAAAGGGTGAAAAGAAGAGCCAGCATAACAAGTGGATATGCACGGCAAATAAATGCCATGCGTAAGGCGATTGGTGGGATTTTCATAGAGTGTTTGTAATTGATTTATTATAGGAAAGTGTAATGCATGATAACTGTTACAGTTAACTGCAAATTGCATGCAACTGTTTTTGCTAATCTTTTTTTTGCTGGTTTTTTAAGCGATGATGTTGCCAATGTGAATAAATACTACATTGATAACAGATAATCGTAATGGGAAGTGGGTAGAAAAAACATCAAGGAGGTATTTGTCGGGTGAAATTGTGCCGCAGTCTACAACTCATCACCGCAATTGCCCAACCGGCGGTTTAATTTGTCTATTTCACGGAGGTACTGCTTCGTCCGTCCTTTGTAACGGTACATCTTTGTCCTATAAATAACAACCATCTAAAAAAAAGATTATGAAGCATAATACAATTCCCGGTCGCCGTCGCTTTATGACGGCCGCCGTTTTCACCTTCACTACGATGTTGCTGGGTGGAAGTAATTTCTTACAGGCGCAAAACAATACGATGATGACATCCTTTGATCAAATCAAACAAATAAAAGCAGGCGTGCTCAATATCGGATATGCCGAAGCCGGACCTGCCACTGGTGAACCGGTTATTTTACTGCATGGCTGGCCGTATGATATTCACAGTTATACCGAAGTATCGGGCTTACTGGCGGCAAAGGGGTATAGGGTCCTTGTCCCTTATCTGCGCGGTTATGGCACTACGCGTTTCCTTGATGCCAACACGCCACGAAACGGACAACAATCCGCCCTTGCTGTGGATGTGATTGAATTCATGAATGCGCTGAAAATTGAAAAAGCCATCATTGGCGGTTTTGATTGGGGCGCCCGAACAGCCAATATCGTGGCGGCCTTGTGGCCTGCGCGCGTAAAAGCGCTGGTGTCTGTGAGTGGTTATCTGATCGGCAGTCAACAAGCGAATAAAACGCCGTTGTCGCCAAAAGCGGAGTTGTCGTGGTGGTACCAGTTTTACTTTGCTACAGAACGTGGCCAGAAGGGTTACGAAGCTAACCGTAGCGATTTCGCAAAACTGATCTGGCAAACGGCTTCACCTGAGTGGCACTTCGATGATGCCGTGTTCACAAAGTCCGCTGCTGCTTTTGATAATCCGGATCATGTGGCCATCGTGATCCATAATTATCGTTGGCGGCTGGGCCTTGCTAAGGGAGAAGCCAGGTATGATGAATTTGAAAAGAAGCTCGCTGCTGCACCTGTTATTACAGTACCTGCGGTAACACTCGAAGGCGATGCCAATGGCGCACCGCACCCCGATCCCAAAGTGTATGCGGCTAAGTTTACAGGCAGGTATGCACATCATACGCTGTCAGGCGGCATTGGTCATAACCTGCCGCAGGAAGCACCGAAAGCCTTTGCGGATGCGATTGTGGAGGCAGATGGATTTGGTAAATAGTTAATTCGGCTAATAGGAGGCGTTGTTTTGGTTACAAAAATGGAAATGTGATGCACTACAGTGCATCCATTTCCGTGTCTTCTTCAACAGCGGCAACGCCTTTTATTTGCTGTGCTTTTTTCAACGCATCATGGCCTGGTATTTTCACAACCAATACATTTACCTCACCGAGATCATTAACCAACTCAATATTCAGGTTGGTCAATTGCGTTTTTATGGCCTGAACATCATTTTCGCCCTGGTCTGGATCCAGGGAAACGAGATATTGTTTATTCATTGTCTTTTTTTAATTAACAGAAAAAATAAAGCCCAATGCAAATTAAAATTATTTGTGAGCGGTGAGATAGGAGCCATCCGCCGGCTGGCAGGTGGCTCCGTATCTCACTCGTCACTTTTCACCATACTGCACGGCTCACATCCCGACTCGTCGGGATAAATATTGAAACGTTATCTGGCTGACTTCGCTTTAGAGTGTTGCTTTGTCGCAATTCAGCAAACCGGCTCCAAAAGTTGGGTCATTTCCGGGAACGCCCAGGTCAGATGAAGAGGTGATCAGTTTGAACTTGATCTGCGCCGGTGTAAACATCGGGAATTTTTGTCTGATCAACGCTACGGCACCAGCTACATGCGGGCATGCCATACTGGTACCCGAAAAGATCTTATAACTACTTGCCGGGAACGGGTAAGTAGAGTTTACAGAAACGCCCGGAGCAACCAGTGTTACCGGATTCCAGCCGATGCCATTGGTACCTCTTGATGAGAAGGGTGCTATTATTTTATTGATGTTCACTGCGCCTACAGCTATGGCCGTAGAATGGCTGTTTGCCGGTGCGTTAACCCAGGGGAAAGCGGAACCAAATGAATTGCCTGCAGCACATACTACGCTTACACCGGCATTGGTCAATTGCGTAATAGCATTCTTATAAGCCAACAGGGGTGGCGTTTTGGATCCGAGACTCATGGACACTACTTTTATGCCGCGTTGCATAGCCCAAACCATACCGGCAATCACCCAGCTGGTAGAACCAGACGCACCTCCGGTCAAAGGGTCGTGCTTTAATACCTTTACGGCATATAAAGAGGCCGCAGGGGCTACACCGATCACTCCAATAAAGTTATTCCTGGCGGCGACGATTCCCGCACAATGGGTTCCATGCCCGTTATCATCGTTAAAAGATGCGATACCTGGCACAAAACAAGCACCTCCACTAACACCCAGATCGGCATGTGCGGCTATTCCTGTATCAATCACAGCAACCTTGATGCCGTTACCCCTGAGACCTCTTGCCCATGCAGCTGGCGCCTTTACCATATTGATATTCCAGGGTGTTGGCTGCACCAGAATAGATGGAGGGGGAGAAACGAGTTGCTGGAATGGGTTGAAGGACGATGTTTGGAATGGATAGTCGGCCGGGGGTTGAAACGCTGTGCGCGCAGTGGCAAGCCTGCTATGCCCATTTCCATTTCCGTTACCATTACTATTGCCATTGCCACCGGTTTGACCACTCAGGAAATGCTGCAGTTGTTCCATCAATCCTTTTTGGGATTCCGACTTGCCCTGTTCATATCCCTGCTTATAATATTCCTGGGCCAATTGAAAATAAGGGTCCTGATGCTCATTATGGGTTTCAACTTCCTGCTCGAAATCTTCCATAGTTCCCAGCGCGAATACTTCCGCATCTTCCTCAACGGCTAAGATCCGGTTGTCCTGTTTAAGTTCTTCTGCCCGCTGTTCGCTACAGGTTATTAAAGTGGAACCAACGCCATCAAAATGCAGAATATCCGATCCGCCAATCTCTGCATCTGTTTCCAATAAGGCTACTCCGTTCGCAACGCTGTTTGAACTTACATTCAATATTTGCGATGCGGTTTCAGCATCGGTTTTTGGGTCTGCATACGTTACTATGTAACGTTTTTCACCAGATTGTTTTTTTTCTTT
>DASUVL010000432.1:0-16196 GCA_036379015.1 Niastella sp. | reverse complement strand
TCACTTTGCGGCACCTGTTTTTCGGGGGCGTCACCTGCAGTACGGGGAAAGCCCAGCCGATATTTTTTATTGTCTTTCCACCACAAGGTGGTATTACCTTCAAAATGGCCCCCGGGATGAATCGTTTGCATCGAATCTTTTACCAAGGGAAAAGAGCGTATGCCTGCCAGCGTTTGAAAAGCGGACATCTCTGCTGCTTGCAGCCAACGTGGTTCCTTTGTTTCTTCGTACAGGTCGATCAGGTCCCACCAATACGCATAGAATTCCGCATTATAAAATGGCACCCGCGACAATGGTTTGGTGATTTTGCCGTACACCTGTGCATTGATGAATGCACTGGCACTTGCTTTGGCTGTGTTCAGCCATTTCTCTTCTTTTGTAAGGCGCCAGGCAGCCAGTTGCTGGGTGTATTCAGGCACAACGACCGAATATCCCTTTGCATTACGGATGGCGCCATCGGGCAGTGCAATCTCTTCCAACCAGGGATTAGCTTCTCCCAGCAATTGATACAATCCTTCAAAATAATTGGTGGTAAACTGTGAACCGAATGGACTCAACCGTAACGACTTGCTGTCGCTGTTGAATGTAGTACCCGATACGGCTTTCGCCCAACGAAACCCACTGCGCGACAACGTATATTCGATCGTTGGCAACGCGCGCCGGATATAGAGATCTTCATCGTGGCCCAGCACCGCCGCCGACACCAACGTTAAGGGTGACGATTGCACAACCGTGGGCACCACGGCCGGATTGGCTTCTATATCATAAAAACCTTTCAATAACGCACTCCATCCGGCAGCTGTATCATTCTTGATCAGGTCGATCATGTTGAATGCCGCATCCGTTAATGAAGCTATATTTTGTAAGCGGTAATCTTTTACGGTATAAATACTGTCTGAAATATATTCGAGCGCTTCATTCCAGTTACCTGTGGTAGCGCCTATAATAAATTCCCGTTGAATGGTGGCGCCTGCATTCACTTTTGAACCATCCAAGCCCAGTACCGGCGCAAATACCACCGGCTGCACCTGGTTCAATTCATTTTTAACGGCAAAGCCCATAGGACTGCTGTAAGCACTTCCCCATTCGTTTGGAAACGTGTTACCCGTACCGCTGGCAAAACTGGTCCATAGGCCCCGGGCCGTTTTTGTTTCCACGATCGCTACCGGTTGCGGCATCATCCCTGAAGGCAGCAGCACCGGCTGTGGCGATAAACGCTGATACTGGAACATGGGTGGCAACTGGATATTAGTAACGCTGTCGCGCACACTGCTTTGAAAGGCGGCGACACCCAGGCTGTAATACCCGTTGTGCACGGGCGTGAGTTCTAGCGTTATCCTTATGTGCCTGTTGTTTGGTGTCAACCGCCATATTCCTTTTAATAGCCGCTCGCCGGCTACTACGTAATCAACTTCAATAGAATTATTATCTACCTGTTTAGCAACCACTGGTATCGCCTGTTTCAAGTCTCCCGACAAAAATGGATTCATGGCGTTATCGGGTTCCAGCAACCGGTACTGTTTTCCCTGATGCATAAAATGCGTAAACCCGTTGGACCCGTTCCAGGAAATGAAGAAGTTGCCAAAGCCGGGTTGCGGATTTGATGATTGTAAAACGTACACTTTATGATCTTCCTGCAATGGGTCCATGCTGACCCAGCGGCCTTTTTGTTTGAGCTCCGTTTTTACCGCCAGTCGCTTTTCAGCGCCTGCTACCGGCACAAAACGAAGCCGGATGTATGCATTCGATATGGTAGCAGTGGCCGCAGCAGCCGGATCGATCGTGATCGCTGGGGCCAATACGGGATTCTTTGCCTCACCTGCTTTTTGCAACAGGGGTTTTGTTTTATAAGCAGTGAATGATGTCAGTGCCTGGGTGTTTGGATCAAGGTCGGCTTGCGTGAGTAAGACGGCATCGACGCGAGCGAAATTACCTCTGCTATCGGAAAGCCGTATCAGGGTTTCACCGGCGGGCACAGTAACCTGCCCTACCTTTTCCCAATAATAACCTTCATGGCCGTGTTTGCCAGTTTCTTCCATGGGTTGTTCATTCACATACAACTGGCATAAACGGGTACCGGGCCGGTCGGCGGGGTAATCGGCCGATCGTGTCCACACAGCATAAGTGCCCGGTTGTTTAATGTCGATGACGGTTAGTGCGTCTGCTCCTTTGCTTTTGCCGCCGGTCATTACACGTAATATTCTGTCGCCGGAAACCGCTTTGCCTACCAATTCAACCACCCAACCACCTTTAAATTGCAAATCTTCCGCTTCCAGCAGGTACGATTGCTGCGCGTGGGTGTACATGCCGGTTAGCAGAAAAGCAGCTACGATATATGATCTTTGAAAGAATGACATAGGTATGTTTTATGTAAGAAGGGACCTGTAAGGCCCATCATATGAATTTGCTTGGTTATTATGTTGAATTGGACCTGACAGGTCTGCGCTTTGTTATCCGACCTGTCAGGATCGAATAATCCTAATGCCAGACCCTAAGGCGAACCTTACAGTCTTATTCCTACGGGTATTCGATCGCAATCACCTGTATACCGTAAGGCGATATAGTGCTGGACCAGTCATTACCGGTATTCAGCAACATTTGTTTGCCTGTTGCATCGATGCTGAACACTTTTTGGGCCGAGATCATTTTGTTATCTAACACTTTGCTGTAATCTACATGCAGCGAAGTGGTCAATGCATCATCATCATTATTCATTAACAGCAGCCATACCTTTTTTTGTTGGGTATTAATAGCTGCGAAATAATCGAGGTACGGACTCGTTGCTGTCACAAGGCCTTGTTTCAAAAACAATTCAGCGCTGGCGCCAAACACCGTACCGGCAGCAAAACCATAGGTTTGGTGAGGTCCCACCTTGGGAGTGATAAACCCGCGTGGAAAATTGATCTTCCCCTCCGTACGCAGTGACGCTTCTGACAACAGGTAATCGGTGATCCAGCCGATCTGCCACCAGGCATGATGCGGAAAAGCACCCGGACCATTGTCCATGGCATCCCAGTAATACGAAGCCACGTTGGTTTTCGTGTCAACAAAAGCATCACGGCCCAGTGCAGCTGCTCTTGCCATTGTCAAAAAGAGTGAATCGCGCGTGATTATAAATAATCGCACGAACATCCCGGCATGACTCGCCAGTAAGATAGGTCCGCGATGATTGGCAGAACCGATACTTCCGCCATGTTCAAAACTCAATCCCACCTGGCTGATCTCCCAGTCCTGCTTTATTTGTCCTTTTACAACCTTTTCTTCTTGCGTGGGAATGGGATGGGTATAAATAGAAGTGGTATACAGTCTCGCTGTTTGTATAGCCGCCTGCAGGTATTTTTTATTGTTCGTTATTTCATACAGATCTAGCAACGCCTGTGCACTTTGACCGGTTGCAAAGTCAGGCGCAAAACGGGTGTCGCCACACACACCGGTAAAATGTCCTTTGTTCACCGCATTGGTAATATACCAGTCGGCCCCTATGCTGGCTGCCTGTAAATATTTTTTATCTCCCAGCAATTTATAAGCGATCACCAGTCCATAAAAGGTGGGACGCAAGTCTTCGATATCAGTAAATAAAGGTTGTTGTGTGGCGTGATCATACGCTACTGCCCACTGGCCATTTGCATGCATCCAGGCCAGCAGCCTGTCGGCGGCAGCCTGCAATTCTTTTTTCAACGTGGTATCTCCCGGATTAAACAACAGTACATTGCCGATATCCATCAGCATGTAATAGGTAGTAGCGATGGGTTCAACATAAGGCCCCCATTCTTCGGTGAACTTTTTACTTTGGGTTAGATAATATTGCCCGGCAGCGGCGCCATGAAAAAATCCTGCTGTAGTATCCTGTTGTGTTATTTTGAAATTGCGTACGTACGGCAGGCGGGTTTGCATCAACAAGCTGTCATGCGTTATCCTGGCGAGCATCCACATAGCGCCATAATCGGCATTTTTGATGGCATCTTTCTGTGAGCCATGCACTCCACCCAGGTACTGTTGCGCGCCGATATCCAACCCGCGATATGGTTCTACTTTCCATTTTGAGGTGCTGTCGTCCACTACATAGCGCTGCATGGATAAGATGCGATCAGTAAGCGATTGGTGGGTTTGCTTTAAGGCGAGAAAATCTTTTAATCGGTAAATGTCATTCACCGCATGTTTATATACGGTATACCAGTCAGCAGCCTGCACTGAATACCGGAAAGCAAAATGAACACTATCGCCGCTTTTCAGAAATGAACCTTTTTGTGCAAGCACCGGATGCCACGCTACCGGTGTTAATTGGCCGCGGCGATTCATCAATGACAAACCCAGTTGCCAATCGGTATGGGTTTTATTATTTTTTGTCCAGGGATCACGGCCGGTGCCCGGCGCCGGTATCACAGCCAACGTTATGCCATTACGGGTAGAAATGAGCGGCGATAACGTGGAAGCCGTTCTTTCATGGGTTACCACCGGCTTATCGGGAATACCCTGTCCGTACCCATATGCCCTGATAAGATCGGCCGAAATGCTATTGCCCTGAAAATGGCCAGGCACCATTCCCCACGAGAGATCACTGTTCGCTACGATTGCCAAAGACGGGGATGCCAGGGAATAATAGCCATCCTGTTTAGCAGTTAAAGTAATATGTACAAGTATATCCGTTGCAAATTGTTCATCCATCTGCCACACGGCTTTTATCGTAGCCTGTTTTGCCTCCTGTGTAAACTGCAATGTTTTATTACGGGCAGTTACCACAGCGGGATAAAATGAAACCGCTTCGCCGGCCGTGTTCATCGCTACCGGTTGAATCGCTTCATTCCATACAGGAATAATGTACCGGTATTGCGATTCGGGAAACACCCGGGGTGTACGTTTTTCATTGTATATGGTTACCGGTGTTGAATCGGGTTTTTGTGCTGAATATAGTATAGTGTATTCGCCGCTGGCGCCGGAGACAGGGAGCCACTTGTTGTTTTTCAGTACCGATAATTGTTGCAAATGCCAGCCGCTGGTAGTTTTATACCAGGACAATTGTAACCGTTTTGAAGAGAGGTTAATGGTATTAGCTGCTGCCGGTTGTTGTGCCCGCAGGCAACAAGACAGCAGCATAACGCTGCCTACAATAAGCGTTCTGCCAATAACTGTATATATTTTGTGAGTTCGCATGAATTCGTGTGATTTCAGATCTATTCAGCCATTGCTATTGCTTTAGCCTTTTTTGTACCCGGTTTCACTTTTATTTTATTCGACGCCCGGAACGGTATCAGCGCGCACACCAGAATAACGCCGGCGATAACAGCCACCATCCGTCCGCCGGATGTAGTGAGTGCGCTCAAAACAAACAACAACAAGGAAATAAAGGCCAATGAAAAAGCAATCACCCGCAAACCGAATTTATTCTGGTGTTTTATCTCCCTGGCTTCTTCAGCGCTTGTTTGCAAAGCCTGTTGTTTTCGCCGGGCGCTTCGTTGCTTAAATTGTATATATTGATCGCTCGTGATATCTTTGTAATAAGCATACCATTCATACAGGGCCAGCATTACAAACGGCAGGCCCACCCCTATCAGCATTTCGGCGCCGCGACTTAATTTATATCCAGCTGCCAACGGCAACACTATTTTAAAAATGAGGTTCACGGCAAGCGACACACCGGTAACAACCATGGTAGTCTTGCCGGAAAGCCTTTTTGAGAATAATGCCCATATCGGGGGCGCCAACAGCGGGCCGCCGGTTACTGCGCCGATGCTCAACGTAAATTCTACAATACCGCCGATGTATGGAACGATCAGCGCAATCCCAATCATGCCTATACCAATGAACCAGGAAGAGATACGCGCCACCCGCATCAGTTTTTTATCTGAAGCTTGCGGATTTATATTCGCCTTATAAATATCATTGGTAAATACCGCCGATACTACATTCAGTGCGGTATTGGCAGATGCAGAAGTAGAGAAATACATACCGGTAAGGATCAATCCCATCAATCCTGCGGGCAAAACATGCCGGCAGATCAGCAAATAGGCATTCTCTGTATCAAGCCCGGTTAATGACGGATTAATGGTTTTATACACCATAGGCGGCAGCATCCATAAGATCGGACTGATGATATACAATCCGGCAAACAGGAATGCCACTTTTGAAGCCGATTTCGGGGTATCCACACTGGTATACCGCTGCACAAAGGTCCAGTTGCCACCAATATAAAAGATATGATAGAGTGCAAATGCAAGAATGAATCCCCAGGTATATTCACCATTCACCACATTGAAAAAATCGGCTGGCGCCTTTTGCAGAAAATGCTCCACGCCATTGGTTGCACGAAATGCCAAAGGAATAATGATCAGTATAGCTGCAGTAAGTATCACAAACTGCAATATGTCTGTTACCATCACCGCCCACAAGCCGCCCACCGCCGTATAGGCGATCATAAACAAACCCAGTACAACGGTGGCAGGCACCAAGGGAAAGCCTAAGGAGGATGACACCAGCTTCGAGACCGAATACAACACCGATCCTTTGATAAACAAAGAAACCAGCATAAAGATGTAGATGTAGGTTTTCTGCACCTTCTCCCCCAACCTTTCCCTTATAAATTCTGCAGCGGTGAGATTTCCGGTGGCCTTCCATTTGGGCGCCAGGTACAGGCCGGTGATCAAACCACCAATGCACATTGTCCATTGAATGGTAATAGCCACCCATCCATGCTGATAGGCAATAGAGCCCCAGGCCACAAAAGTACCGGCTGAAAAAAAGCTCATAAAAAGCGACAGCCCGCCAATGAACCAGGGAACAGCTTCACCACCGGCAAAAAAAGATTTCAGGTTCCTGCCCGTTCGGGCAAACAGAAATCCGATCACCATAATAAAGACCGAGAAAACAATAATGACCGCTGTGTCTATAGTCGAGTTCATAGAATTAGTTTGAAGGTGTGCCACAATTCGTTCACGTCGCCACGGGTAAGTGTGGCACACCTATCTATGGTGTTATCGTTAAAGTAATTTCTTTCATTACCCGTTCTACATTTTCATAAGATCCGTTGGTTGCTTCAAACACCGCCTTATAGGTGCCAGGTTTGGTATACACGCCCGCAGCCGCATACTTGCTCAGGTTAACGGTAATATTTTTTATGGCTATACCTTTATCGGGCGTAACGGCTGTTGGATTAAAACTTTTGGTCAATACCCAGTCATCATCCAGCGCATTGGCGCTGCCCTGCAATAACAGCTGAGCGCTTGTAATAGACCATACAGCTGCGGGATTTTTGAAATCAATGGCTTTCCAACCGGCAGTAGCCATAGTGGCCATAGGTGTAATGGTTCCATCGGCTGCCTGGTTATCGGCATTGAATGTACGCACTACCCACCGGTTCTGACTGATCAAGCTGGTGGTTATATACCGAAATGCCAGCGTTACAGATTTATTGCCATTTGTAAATTCTGACATATCCAATGTTCCCGATTGGGTCTGGTCTGCACCCGACGACAAAACCGCCCGGTTTGTTATGTCTGTCCAGGTAGCTTTTTTAACATTCGTGGTGTCGTACAGTTCATTAAAATCATTTGATACCAGCACCGATAAATTGTTGCGGATCCCAAACTGCTGATACGTGTTAAACTTCATCAGCAACTTGTTACCCGTAGTGTACAGGCGGTCTTTATATTCATATACATTACCGGGCATTCCCGACCAGAATACAATATTTTGCGGATTACCGGTAAATTCAAAGTTTATCGTGTCGCTAACCTTATAAGTAGTAGAGTTGGTATATACATCAAAGTCGGGCGCCGCTACACGATCTCTTTTTGTGCACGAAATAATCGCAAAGCAAATGGTCAAAGGTATAAAACACTTAGTTGTCAGCATGGCATTGAGATTAACAGGTTATTACCACCCGGGATTTTGTGAGATATACGGATTCACAGAGATTTCACTGTTCGGTATGGGAAACAATATACTTCTCGATGTTATCCGGCTTGCTTGTGCAATGGCTGGGGCCGATAAAGCCGATGGCATGGTGGCCCGATAGTCGGCCACCAGTTGCTGCATCGTAGTAACATACATACCCCATCGAACAAGATCATGTTTACGAATACCTTCAAAGGCCAGTTCACAAAATCTTTCTTTTTTTATCGCTTCCAGAAAATCAACAGACGACAAACCCGCCGGCAGATCGGCTACCAGATCGGGTGCATTTACCGGTTTTTGATAAGCACGCCGGCGCACCATATTCACCGCATCATAAGCAGCGGAAGTTGGTCCGTTGATCTGATTTTCAGCTTCTGCAAACATCAGCAGTACATCCGAATAACGCAGCATCGGAAAATTGACCGGGGTAAAATCCTGGTTCTTGGGTTTAAACACTTCATATTCCCTTCTCCATTTACCGGCGCTTCTTTCATAGATCTGAGCAGCGGTCCAGTTCGTTCGGGTAACCGGCGCTGATGTTCCTGATCCGTTAGGTACAAACCGGTAAGGGGCAATGGTCCAGTCCCTGCGCAGATCACCGCTTAAATAGGTGTTGTATAATTTCGCCGTTGTGTGTACATAGTCGTACCCAAAACCGGTATCTACATTCGGACAATATACCCCCATCCAGGAACCGAGGTAACCGCCTTCGCGTATTTGTTCCTCGTTATTCCCATAAAACTCTACTTCCCATAAACACTCTTTTATATCAAATTTCTCCTGCGCATGATTGATGAAGATCTGTTGAAAACTGTTGTTCAATACATGTTCATTCGATTGCATCACTTTGGCAGCATAGTCTCGTGCATCCGCATAGCGGGCTTCATCGTGCAACGGATATCCTGCCATGGTAAGGTATACCCTGGCCAGCATCCCCTGCACCACTGTTTTACTGATACGGGTATTGTAACCGTATTTTGAAATATCTTTAACGAGACCTTCTGCATCTTTCATATCCTGTATGATCTGTGCATATACTTCAGTAACCGGAGAACGTGGCAATGGCGGTTCAACCGGTGATTCCATAGGCACCGTACGCAATGGAACAGCACCGAAATTGTCGACAAGCACAAAATAATAGAAGCCTCTTAAGAAGAGCGCCTGTCCTTTTACTTCATTGCTGGCGGAATCGCTTACTGATGCTTTATGGATATTCGCCAGTAACATATTCGCACGTTCTATGCCAGCGTACAGCGCTTCCCAACACCGGTTCAACTCCAGCATGGAGGCGTCGATGGTATTGGACATATACCCTGTTGTTTGTCCTTTCAGAAAAAACTCATCGCTGAAAGACAAATAACCATACAGGGCAGAACCATACACGCGGCGATCACCCAACCTGTCGTATACGGCCGACAGGGCCCTGTCGAGATCACTTTGTGTTCGATAATAGTTGTCAGGCGTGATGGAATCAGTGGGCTTTGTATCGAGAAATTTTTTACAGCCACTCAAGCACACCATCACGAACACCAGCACAGCAAACAGACTACCATTTATTTTCACGTTGCCTAGTTTCATTTACAAGCAGTTTATCGTTAGAAGGTTACATTTAATCCCAATGTGAGCGTTCTGGCCTTTGGATAAGCCGACCAGTCGAACCCGGGTGTAAGCGCACTATTCCTTACAGAAACTTCCGGATCAACACCGGAATAGTTTGTCCAGGTGACCAGGTTCTGTGCAGCTGCGTATAACCGGATGCTTTTGATCTTTATTTTCTTCAATGTCGTTGCAGGTATGTTGTATCCCAATGCCACCGTTTTGAGGCGAACGAATGATCCGTCTTCAATAATACGCGTAGAGTATACATTCGGGCTACTCACACCGGCAGCTGGCATATTGGTATTGGTATTGTCGGGTGTCCACCGGTTTTCAAAAGATTTAAACATATTCAGGTAGGGCCTGGCTTCTGCCCCTTCGAATACAATGCGGTTGGCGTTTAAAATATCATTTCCATACGACCATTGGAAAAAAACATTCAGGTCGATATTTCGGTAGCGGAAATTGTTGGCAAAGCCACCGATGTGAACCGGTATGGGATTTCCGATGTAGGTCTGGTCATTGGCATCCACAACACCGTCACCATTGAGGTCCTGGTATTTTATATAACCGGGTTTTATCAGCGATCGATCCAGGCCGTTGTTTGGAACATCGTCCCGCAATACATAGGTTCCGTTTGGCAACTGGTTGAAATCTTCATACTGGTAAAGACCATCGAACAAATACCCCATGAACAACGCCACCGGCATACCGGGTTTGGCAAGGTATGGAAGCGAGTTATTGAAGTTGTCGTTCCAGGTGACCCTGGTCGTGAGGCTGGGCTGATCATAATTAAGCTCCAGTATCTTGTTACGGTTGAAAGCAATATTGAAGTTGGTGCTCCACGTAAAGTTCTTATGGTCGATATTCACGGTATTCAAGGTGAACTCCAATCCGCGGTTAGATACCTTACCGATATTTTTATATCCGGTCAAATAACCGGTTGACGAAGGCAATGATGCGTTCAGCAGCAGATCACTGGTCACTTTATAATAATAGTCAGCGTTAAAACTGATGCGGTTATTCAGTAATCCTATATCAAGACCTACATCTGTTTGGGCGGTACGTTCCCATTTCAATTCCTTATTACCAACTTCTACCGGTGCAGAGCCCGGTATATGCGTATTGTTGAAGTAATACCCGGGCGTTGTATTGGCGCTTCCGTTGGTAAAACCGGTTTGCCTTAACACAGACAGGTAGGCGAAATCAGTAACCCGGTTATTACCGGTTATACCATAGCTGGCCCGCAGCTTGGCTTCCGAGATCACCGGAATTTTTTTCATAAATCCCTCCTGATCGATACGCCATGCTACCGAGCCTGAAGGAAAATAGCCCCATTTATTACCGGAAGCAAATTTCGACGATCCGTCGGCCCGGAAAGAAGCGGTGAAGAGGTACTTCGAAAACAAGGTATACATTGCGCGACCCAGGAAAGAAGCCTGTGTGGCTTCAGATTCGGACGATACGTTCAGCATGGGTATTCCTTCATCGAGTCCGCTGATACCTAAAAATTCATTGGGCACTTTATTGGCAGTAAGGCCATCGATGATCGTTTTTGTTTTCTGCAGTGTAAATCCACCCACTACATTCAGGAGATGATCATTATTGAAACGCCGGTTCCAGGTAAGCGTATTTTCATTGAGCCAACTGCTGACTGTATTATTGTTAACCGAACCATTAATACCATTGGTTTTACCATATGTGGTGACCGGATTGCCGGCCGATGTTTTTGAATTGTTGAATATTTCGCGGCGCACCGCATTCCGCGTGATGCCACCAGTTACCCGCAGCGTAAAGTTTTTCAGGAATTTATATTCGAGATAAGCATTTCCAAACAGGGCGTTGGTAAACGCAACATTATAAGCATTTTCGGCTTGTACCACAGGATTTACCCGCAGGTCTACTGCGGACGTGATATTGGGATCAAAGGCATCATCGGCAAATGTAAGGTCGGCCAGAGAGTCACCGGTAAGCGGCCGGTAGCCCCAGGCGCTGTAAAAAGCGTACGAGGAAGCGCTGATCCCATTGTCGCCGCCATTGGTGGCGATCTGGCCATTTGTTCTAAGGGCTGAATAATTAATATTAACTCCCACTTTTACTTTTGTGCTCACCGTTTGATCAAGTACTACCCTGCCCTGGTAACGACGGAATCCACTGTTGAGGAGAATTCCATCCTGATCAAGCATCGAACCAGAAACAGCATATTTTGTTTTGTCGGTTCCGCCACTGAGCGATACGCTATGATTTTGCATGGGCGCGGTGCGAAACATTTTATCCTGCCAGTTTATCCCAGTGGCATCTTTATACGAATCGAGTGTTTTTCCATTCTTCAGGTAAGTAGTTGCGGCCGTAGTGGGGTTCAGTTCAAACTGGTATTTCACAAACTCGTACGGGCTCATCACTTCCTGCCTCTTTGTTTCTTTCTGCCAGCCATACCAGCCATTATAAGTAACCACCGGCGCACCGATCTTGCCTTTTTTTGTGGTGATGATAACAACGCCATTTGCGCCACGGGCGCCATAAATGGCTGTTGCAGAAGCATCTTTCAACACTTCAATAGATTCAATCTCATCGGGATTGAACATGTTATTATTGGGATTTTCAACCGGAAAACCATCGATCACATATAATGGCGCATTACTTTGGGTGATAGAATTACCACCCCTGATAACAATGAGGTTGCCGCTGCCCGGTTGACCATCGACTGCCGAAACCTGTACACCGGCCACCCGGCCACCGAGCGCATCTTCAAAAGACGACACAGGCGCTTTTTTCAGATCAGCAACTCTGACCTGTGCCACAGAACCTGTCAGATCTTTTTTACGTACGCTTCCGTAGCCGATAACGATCACATCATCCAGGTCTTTCAGGCTATTTTCGAGTTTCACATTATATACGGTGCCGGTAGCATTCAATCGTACCTGTTTGGGCGTAAACCCTACCGACGTAAAAACAAGTGTTACACCGGTGGTGCTGGTAAAGGTAATATTGTAATATCCCTCTTCATTGGTGGTGGCAGTGACTGCTTTTCCTTTCACTTCCACGGTAACACCTTCGAGCGGTTCACTATTCAGATCGGTTACTTTACCGGTAATTACTTTGGATGTCGCAGCGCTTTTTGGCGGAGCGTTCTGGGCGGTTGCAGTAGTGGTTAATAGCAGAAAAGCAGTTACAATCGTCAGGGCGATAGCAGGCAATGTTTTGTTCATACGGCAATGTTCTATAACAAAAATGCCGAATACAATCAGCAGCGCAAAATAAGATGTGATTAAAATATTGTGGGAACATTCCCATTTTACGGGAACATTCCCATTGTTGTTTTAATTCGTTTTCTTTGCATTCGCGTTGCATAACATCAGTCATCTGTACCAATATTTGTAATACATTCCTTATGAAGCGACACCAGGTAACGATTGTAGACATTGCCCATCAGTTGAAACTTTCCAAGTCAACTGTTTCACGGGTATTGACGGGACATCCCAGTGTAAGTGAAAAAACGCGCAAGGCCGTGCTTGAACTGGCCGATAAAATGGATTATCAGCGCAACATGCTTTCCATCAGTTTGCTCAATAAAAAAAGCAACACCATCGGCATCATTGTGCCCGAATTCATGAGCTCCTATTTTCCGCAGGTGATCATCGGCGCCCAGGAAATCGCCGCACAGGAAGGATACAACACGATTATTTGTCATAGTAACGAGAATTACGAGACAGAAGTGGCCAACACCAAGCTGATGCTGGCCAATCAGGTTGATGGCGTGCTTGTTTCCCTCACCAAGGAAACAAGGAATTTCGATCACCTGAAGGTATTTGAACGCAAAGGCGTTCCCATCGTTTTTTTCAACAGGGTATGCGAGGATATGAGTGTACCGAAAGTAGTAGTAGATGATTACGAAGGCGCCTTCCGCGCTGTTGAGCATCTTATCAAAAGAAAGAAAAAAAGGATCGCCCATCTTGCCGGCCCCGATTCGCTGCTCATTAGCGTTAAACGATTGCGCGGTTATCGCGACGCGCTAAAAAAATACGATATCCCTATCGATGAAGAGCTCATCATTCCCTATGATCTTACGATTGCTAAAGTGAAGATCTATGTAAATCACCTGCTGCAACTGGATAATCCACCGGATGCTATTTTCGCCATCAACGACCCCACGGCTATTGAAGCGCTAAAGATCATCCGAAAAAAAGGACTACGGGTACCTGAGGATATTGCATTAGTAGGATTCAGCAATGATTATGTTTCCGAGTTGATCGACCCGCCGCTTACCACGGTGTCGCAACCGGTGAAGGAGATCGGACAAACCGCCGCCCGGTTGTTGATCGACCAGATCAACCGGGATATTTCTGAGTGGAAATCGATCATCCGCGTGCTAAAAACAGAATTGATTATCAGGAAGTCGAGCTAGTATATTATTAATGCTTCTGCTTATGTCCATTTATTGCAGCACTTTTTTGGATACGCCTTCAAAGGTTATTTTCACCGGCTTGATCAATCCGTTTTCATTAAACTCCATTTTATCAATGCAAGTCACCCGGTGGTTACCGTCTGTTTCGCCCAGGGGTCGGCGGTGGTAAACAATGTACCAGTCGTTGCTACCCGGAATTTGCAGTACCGAATGGTGACCGGCGCCCGTTGCCACGGCCGCATCCTGTTGCAGAACGGTACCAATACGTTCAAAGGGGCCAAACGGCGAATCGCCCATGGCATAGGCCACCCTGTAATCAGGTCCGGTCCAGCCGCCTTCACTCCACATAAAATAGTACTTGTTATTGCGAATAAACATGATCGGTCCTTCAACATAGCCTTTGGGGGTGATTTCCCGGAAAGTGCTCCCATTGTCAAACGGAACAAACCCGGTAAAATCATCTTTTAGTTTGGTGATGTTGCAACGTCCCCACCCACCGTAAATCATGTAATACTGGCTATCCTTGTCCTGAAATACAAACTGGTCAATAGGTTGAGCCTTGTTCACGATTTTATCGAGCAACGGTTTTCCCAAATAATCTTTGAACGGACCTTCCGGTTTATCAGCAACAGCAACACCAATACCACCCGGCTGCTGCTCGTTTTGAATGTCGTTGGCGGCAAAAAACAAAAAGTACCTGCCGCCTTTGTGCACAATAGCAGGTGCCCACATGGCACGCTTCGCCCACTTGATGGCAGCCGTATCAAGAATGCGTTCGTGCCTGACCCAATTCACCAGGTCGGTAGATGAGAAGGCATCCATAAACACCTGTTGGTTATAAGGCGCCGAATACGTGGGATAGATCCAATATTGCTTGTTGAAAATAGCTCCTTCCGGATCGGCGTACCAGCCGGGAAAAACAGGATTGCCTGCTGTTTGTTTGCCCGAGGTTTGCCCGGCTATTTTTGGAGAACAACCGCTGGCGATGACGATCAATAGCAACGACAGATATAATAGTTTTTTCATGTTCATTAACAGTTATAAATACGACACGAAATTAATTGCTAAACGCCAATCGTCAGTCATTTCATATGTTGCCATGCAGCCGGCACCGCTTTTACGCAAAAGGTCGTCCCTTAAACCTGGACGACCTTTTGTGAATTATTGTAAATAAAAAGGGGTTTATCTATTGGCAACATTAAAAGAAAGCGAATAGACTTCCACTGAACCATTGTCTAATGTAACCGTACAGATGAGTTCGCATATACCCTGGTATGAAAAGGTGAGATCAACGGCAGTGTCCCAGGCAGGCCAGATGACGGCTGCGGTATTACCCTGCACGGACCATTCATAGGAAACAGCGCCTGGTACTGGTACAATTTCATAGCCATAAGAATCGCCATCAGTATATGGTTGACCCTGCCCACTTGATTTTATCTGCGCATACATAGCTGAGCTGGCAAAAGACAGTAATAGAACAAATAGTAACTTTTTCATAATTATTAAAGGTTTATATAAAACTAACTTTAATCGTTATTCTAAAAGTCATCTGAATTGGCTGGTTATTGAGTGATTTTGTAATGGTAAACGTTTTGACCTTTTAACGAAACTTTGATGTGTACGACCTGAATTGCAGCCTACATTTGTTCAATAACCTTGTTATGAAAAAATGCTACATTTTATCCTGTTTAATAATATTTATCGGGGGCCAGCTAACAGGGCAGCAAACGGCTACACCCGTATTGAACAAAAGCAATCGCATCATTCTGCACTTTAAAGATACCACCGGTTTATTCACTGCACTTGCCAGGATACTGATTGATCGCGGGCATGATATCGACTATAAAGATCGTGAATTGGGGATCTTAAGAACAAAGCCAAGTCAAATACCCGGCGGCTATTCATACACGGATCAAATGGAGGTGAAAACAGTATTCAGAGATAGCACCATAACCTTTTCATGCGCGATTCATGAGCGTTATTTTCAAGATGAATATCATTATGAGTTAGTGTTCACTAAAAAAAGAAATAAAATTATTGATATATCATGGGATGAGTTGATGTTGATTACGGGGCTATTGAAGCCTGATTCTGTAACCTACCTAACGGTAAATACCACCAAACCATATGGCAAATTTGATGGATATGTGAAACCGCCAAAATGAGATGTCACCGAAGAAGTTTCTTATATTCGTAAAAATTGTTTCCTTCCAGAATTACAACATATGAAAACTTTAGCGATAATAATACTCACTCTGGTTTCTGCGGCCAGTTACGGACAAGAAATAAAACAAGAATTCGACGG
>DASUVL010000431.1:0-11977 GCA_036379015.1 Niastella sp. | reverse complement strand
TCCGATCTGTACGATGGTACGTCAGATGAACATACCTGGAATGTGGCCATCGAAAGGCCGTTGGTATCACAATACCTGCATGTTGCGGGTGCTATAAAGCTTGCACATAGCCAAACTTATAATAATTATTTAAAGCCTGATAGCCTGTTCTATAATTATCATTACGATACTTATGATGCCTGGATTGGGTATAACCTGGGCGTACATAAATTCCTGTTCCTTAAAAATAAACTAAACAGGCAATTCATCAGCATTCGTTATTTTAAAAACAGGTTTAACCAGATTCCCTACCAGTTAAACGAGGGATTCAATTTCAGGTTCAACAACCGGGAGGCCATACTGGCCCAGCTCACTTTTTTCAGGCAAAACTTTTATAAAACCAATTACGTTTTTGGCTTTGGTATCACTGAAGATGTTCCTTATGGTTATAATATTGCTTTAACTACAGGCTGGTACAAACAGTTGCACATGAAAAGGCTCTATACAGGAGTTGATGCAAATTGGTATGTGGTAACAAACAGGGGATATGTAAGACAGTACTTTTTACGAACTGAAACATTTTTAAACAAAAGCAAAATTCAGGATGCGGCTGTCTTAATGGGCGCCAGTATCTTCAGCCGTATTTTTAGCTACCGAAACTTAAAAATGCGGCAATACGTGAGATTGAGTTATACGAAACAATTTAACCGGATTGGTCTTGAGCCGCTGGGGATTAATAATGTATTTGGACTTAAATATATTTCTTTTGATTCAGCCAGCGGGCACCAACGTTCGAGTATACATACAGAAACATTCTTTTTTCTAAAATACAAATTGTTGGGTTTTAAGTTTACAACATTTGCATCTGCCGACGTTGCACTCATCACACCTGAACATAAGAACGCTGACAACTCAGGCTTTTATTTTGGTGTAGGCGGGGGGCTACGAACACGTAACGAGAATATATTGTTTGGCACCATAGAATTGCGGTTCATGTACTTTCCCCGAAAATCACTGCAGCACAGCGCTTTCAAACTCACCATTGATACCAACCTGCGTTTCAGGTACAATAACACGTATGTAAAAGAGCCGGATATTCTTCAGCTTAACAGTGATTATAATAACAATATTTATTGAGGCAGGCCTGCCGGCAGGGGAGAACAATGGACATCAACGATTCTACATCTGCTGTAATTTGGTATCAAACATTTAATTATTGATCTGTTTCACGATTGTGTTATCTATAAAATAAGTATTTAGAAATTGATCTGTAGCAATCTTTTGACTGGCCAGGCATATGGATTTGGCCAGCTTAAGAAAAATGATTAATTTATTGAACAATTATAAGTCTTATTGAAATAACCCCACAATATCCTTTCTGAGTTAGTTACAAACCACTTCCTGATACTCTTTTAATTATTAGATGTTGTAGTTTTTTACTGTCTATTCCTAAAGCCAGTAAAAGACTTTATGTGTATAGCTTTTTAACCCCGAGCAGGAAGTTTATGAAACGCAGGCGCCAGCATGTTAACAATGTAAATAGTACTGATACTGATGCCTACACCAGGCCCGAAGACGCCTGCTCCCTTGCATTGATAACCGGTGCTGCTGTAATGGACCTTTTATTGAACCCGGAATTTCAGAGAGATCTGGATATGCTTTTTGACTCCTGTACCTGGGCTACCGTATTTCAAAGCAGACCATACATTACAGCCTGGTACCAGGTTTACCGCGAGAAACATCTTCCCATTCTGGTTAAAGCCGTGGTAAACGGACAACTTGCAGGTGTGCTGCCAATGGTTTTATTAGATACCCAAACAATAGACCGGCGTAATACCGGTAATGGAAAAAGGATCACTGGTGCGGGACATTATGATGCGGAATATCAAACCTGGCTGGCTATGCCTGCTTATGGCGAATCGTTCATTAAGGAAGCGCTGGGCAAACTCATGAAACAGTTTCCGGGCCATCACATCACGTTCAGGTATCTGCCGTCCGGAACACCGCTAGCCTGGATGAAGGATAATAAAACGTGGCGCATCTATGGTACATTGCAGATGCACGTGCGTCCCCTGATAAAGCTGAACGAACCGGACCATGCAAAATTATTACAGAGTAAACAATTCAAGAACAAGTTAAACCGGTTGAAAAGATTGGGTGAAGTTCACCTGGAGTGCATCACGGATTTTAAAAGTTTTAAAAACAGCCTGGATGAATTGGTGGTTTTGTATGACTTTCGGTTTAGCGCATTGTTCAATAAACACCACTTTAGAGATGACCCGGCAAAAAAAGAATTTCTGCTTGAGCTATTTCGTTTACAGTTACTTCATGCAACCAAATTGAAAGTTAATGGAAGAACTTTTGCAGCAGTAGTTGCAATAGCCGGAAAGGGCTGGGTGTACCTGTCTGGATTTACTTGTCATTCGCCGTTTAAAGCCAGGTCATATTCGCCCGGTCTTTTGCATTTTTCTTTATTGGCAAAAAAGCTGAAAGAAGAACACATGCAATATTTTGACCTTACGCCTGGGTATGATTCCTACAAAGAAAAACTGGCCAACATGCATGACGAGGTACATGAACTGGTGATCTGCCGCGACCTCATATACCGGGTAAAAAGGCGAATAAAAAATTGGATACATGCCCGGCTCCTTGCTGCCGGGGTAAGACCCATGACTGTAGAACTTAGACTGAAGAAATACTTTTACAGCCTGCGAAATAAAAGTGCAACGGCTGTAATAAAAGGACTCGCAAAAAGTTTACAAAAGAAAGCGCCTAAAAAGCGTTATGTAATACCTGATACCGACTTAAGATCAGGGGTAAAGATAACATTGCAAAAAGACAACCTCAACGATCTGCTGCAATTTGACGCAGATAAAAGAACAGGTATTACGAGATGGGAGTTTATGGCCGATGCTATGCACCGCTTTGAAACCGGGCAACATTGTTTTACGAGGGTGGAAGGCAACCGGTTATTGAGTTGTGCCTGGTTCAACTATCCGGATGCTTCTTCAGAGAAAGATAATAATCGGGTTACTAACAATGATATTGAATTGAAAAAACTGTATTGTCATACTACAAGCGGAGATCATCTGCAATCTTTTTTATTTGGTGTGATAGCGGATACTATTTCAGAAAAAAGCGGTAGTCATCTCCTCGCAAATGATAAGCTGTTTTGCCAGGCCCTGGAGGCAATGGGACTAAAAGCTGAATAAATAAATATCGATGAAATTCGATCACCCGCAATAATACGCATGAACAAATACATAGGGCAATCATGAAGCAATAAAGTCTCTCTATTGTTTAACAAAATTGGTAGCAACTATCGTATTCCCATTATTGAACCGGATAAAATATCCCCCCGATGGTAAAGACTGCGTATTAAGCTGGGTGCTGTTGGCGCCTTTTGCCAGCAACACTTTTTTTAACGTACGGCCGTCAGCAGAAATTATTTCCAGCTTGCCTGCTTCACCGGCCCGGGGATGGTTGACTACCAGGATGCTTGTGGTTGGATTAGGGTAACAGGAGAGTTTGCTGTCGTCGCTAACTTTTACCATCACTACCTGGCTGTACTGTACTTTTCCATCTTTATCGGTTGATTTTATCCGATAGTACATGTTGCCGCCCAACGGACTGTTGTCTGTATAATGATACTGTTGTGTTCCCGGTTGATCCCTGGCCGGCACGGTGCCGGCTATATGAAAGGAAATGCCGTCAGCACTTTTCTCTACATCGAAAGTGCCGGTATTTACCTCATTGGTGGTTACCCAGGTTACCTGTACATCCTTTTCTGCCGATTGCGCATTTACAGAAATAAAAGTAAGGGGCAACGGCGACAAAATGCCGGCGCTGAAACGCATGTTTGAAAGATTCACTGCACGATTGTAATTACTTCCGCTCGTCCAGAAGTACAGACGCATGGTTTTGGGTGCCCGCCAGTTGCTCGAAGGATCAAAAACAGGGGCCGTCACCGGAGGATAGCCGGCGTATTGAAATGTTACTACACCACCTGATGCAACGATGCTGATAGACTGGGGAATAGTAAGCACCGGCTGTATGATTTCCGACCTGTTAGCAGCCAGTACCGTTTTATTGGCGGTTACGCTCATATACGGAAGGCCATTGCTCCAGTATAATGTTGTATAAAAGCGGGATATGATCTTACCTGCCGCATCCACCACGTCAAAGTACACGCCACCCTGTCCCTCGGAAGAATTGGCATTATTTCCTTCATAACTGATATTTCCTGCAATTTTCCAGGTCTCTCTGTTCTGGTTTCCCAGATCACGATTAACTGTATACACGCCGGAAACCTGTGCATAGTTGGCATTCACATCGGCCGGTTTGTTATTATCAAATGCTTTAATGCCAGACTGTACGCTCCACCAGTCCATATAAGCGGGTCCGGAATAATCTTCACTAACAGGGGTCCTGCTCCAGCCATACAGGTTGTTTTGCAGTACCTGATCAAAGGGTAAGCCCTCCATCAGGTCAATTCCGGTGCTGGTATCTGGTGGATTAGCGGGTATAAGACTTGCTGCAGGGATTATTTGTTTAGGCTGATTGGCAGATGACCAGGACAGCGAGGCGTTACTGCCATTTTTTTCCAACCGGATAATGTATTTTGATCCCGCAGTAAGATGAATGGTGCCCTGGCTTTCCAACTGGTTTGCATTGGTCCAGTTGTCAATGATCAACTGGTTGTTTACCCAAAGCTTTGTGCCTTTATCAGTATTGACGTAGAAAGTATAGGTTTCTGAAAAAGCGGGTAATACATAACCTTTCCAACGGACCGAATATGCATTCGGATGCTGAATTTCCGTGGGCACCGGATTGTTATTTACTGTTGCATCAATGCTGGTTTTGCGAAGAAAGAAATTATTTAACTGGTTGTCGTCAAAATAGTGCCCTAATAAGCCGCTTTGATACGGTTGAAGGGTAACCGGTATAGTTTGTTCCTGTATGGTATTGAGTCCGGATATCTTCCAGCGATGAAGGGCTGCGTGGTGGCTTTCATCATTGTGATAAAGATAAAGATCGCCGCTGGGGTCTTTTACGATATTGGCGGAAAATACGTTTCCTGCCATCATGGGGGCTGCGATCTGCCCGGTTACTTCCGGCCCTGTAACCCCAAACTGTCCAATAAAAAGCCCGTCATCATATACCTGGTTCCATTTGTTCACCTGGCTGTTTTTCCAGAACTCGCCATGGTAATTCCAGAAAATATGACGGTCTGAGGCCAGTGCCACACCACCGGGGTACTGCACTTTATTACCTACATCAAAGCTGCCGTCTGCAGGGAATGGACCCTGGTAAGATGGCGTGGTGCTTTTGGCAGTTCGCCATAGCCATTTATTAGTGCCGGCTTTTATGCCACCCAGGTGATAGCCGTAACCATGACCGTTCTGTATAACATCTTTATCAAACGACACCACAATATTGGAGGAGGTGATACCGCCCGCCATGGGATAACTACCCCAGTCCACAGGATCTGCTCCTGTAACAATGGGCGTGGTGGCCAGTGTATCACCGGCGCCGCCTATGTTCCATTGAGGATTATTGGAAGCATCAAACCCCTTCAGTGGAAATTTTTGCCAGTAAGCAGGTCGGCCCAGTCCGGCTATAGCATATCTGGCAAGAGAACCATCAGGCAGGATCTGAACAGCTGCATTGGTTGAAATACCGGTAAATCGTACCGGCCCTGAAGATGGCAACTCTACTACTTCCCAATTAGACGTGGAAAAATTTTGCAGCAGGCCATACGTTCTTCCATTGCTGAGCGTGGTAACGTACTTAAAAATATTGACGATAAAATCCTGGTAATAATTGGCCGGAACGGAGGCCCTCCAGTTTTTTGCAAGTGTCCAGGAGCCGTTGTTGGGCGAGAGGGGTTTGGTGTAATCTATTTTAAATTCCAGGTATTCGGCAAATACGCGGGAAGGGTTATTGGCGTCTACGGCGATACTGTAATTGTGCCGCAGGTACATCATTTGTTCTATGTAATTGCGGGAAGCTGAAAAATGCAGGGTTCTGTAATTACCAATATCACCCACCCAAAAAGAACCGTCGGGCTGAAAAGCAATAAAACTTTCATGAATGCTGCCACTCACATCACTGAAATAAAATTTATCATTGGCTACCGTAGGGTCAGTGATGTAACCACCTTGTTGTCCAAATGTCCATGATGATGTGCCGGTAGTGTTGTCAAATGCTTTCAACTGCTGGCTGCTTCCAGCATCTGCTACAACGAGGGTATTGCCGTTAGGTGAAACAGCCATGGCCACAGGATCTGCCAGGCCTGAAAGATTGAGGATAGGCGCAGAAAGGCTGCCATCGGATTGCACAGTGAACTTGTTGACAACGGTATTGCCATTCAGCGTATAAATAGCCCATAAATTATTGTTGTTATCGGTAACTAATCCCTGGGGAGCAGTTAACGAAATTTTTTTCACCAGTGTGCCAGTGGTTTTATCAAGCACATGCAGCTCGTTGAGTTTTTTATGGGAAACAAAAAGATAAGGCCCTGTCTTTTGCACAGCCATACCGGAAATGGCGGCATTCGGGTCGTTTATGATGTTTATGGCCGATGGGTAGGTTCTGCCATACACACAAGCCAGGCTGCTGCCATTGGCAAATATGGTTTCGCCGTCATCGGCAGTGCGGGTCGCATACACAAACCAGTTTGCATGATTGGGCGAAAATTGATCGTTACCGCCATAATATACATTGGTTCCGTCAGTGGTAAGAAATGTAGTGGCTTGTCCTGTGCCGTCGGCAGGCAGCACATCAACTTTAACCTGCGGATTGGAAAGGAGGAATTTGGCCTGGCTCGGCGAGCCTTCGTTATAACCGGTGGAGAAATAGGCGCTATTGCCCGAAATAGCCATACCGTACAACCGCTCAAAAAAGCGTTGCACCGTAGGCCCGGAGACAGCATCGGATGTATTACCGATAACGCCATCCCAGTGATATTGTACATTATTGGAAAGTACCCTTATATCGTAGCTGGCAGGAGGTGCCAGGGTGCCATCATCCAACGTGCCATCCCAGGCAGTTGTATGGCTGCCGGCAGTATAGGTAACACCGCTCCATAAGGTTTTCAGCAGCGTACCATCTTTGCTGAAAACACCGGCACTTGTGGATGTATTGGCAGAAAGGGAAAAAGAGAAGGTGACTTTTGTTTGAGCTGTTGTAAAGCGTGGTAATAGAAACAAAAGGACAAAAAACAGGTAGTTTGGTAAACACTTCAGGCGCAACATAGGATTGAACTTTATGGTCTCTGTATCGTAAACCAGTTACGAAAAACAAATATGAGACCATAAAAAGCCCTGTCCTTTGACTTTAAGTATAGGTAGAATTCATAATAGTGTGGTTTTTACTAATTTGATTTAGCGTTAAATAACGTGCAGGTGTATGTTAAAGATTTATTGGAGGCATTGGATAATGAACCCTTTCAGGCATATTTAACCGGACCGGGGTCAAGCTGCAATTCATTGACAGCAGCCGGTTGTTGTGGGTGGCCCCGTTTCTTTATTTCTCTTATTTTAACCTGGATCAGGAATTCATACCAGGCGATATTAGCGCAATAAATAAACCCGGGAGCTCCTTCTGTAAATCCAAGATTTAAAAAATAGGCGTGGCAGAATCGAAGGAGGGGCCAGCCGGGAATCCTGCTCAGCCATGATCTTAAAGCCGGGTTCCGCGTGCTGCCATGCGCGGAAAAAATGTTCCGGATAGGAGGGCGGTTGGTCAATCGTGCCATGGCCTCCTGACCCGAATACCTGTTATGGCGTTCTACCCAATGCGCCCAGCCTTTTGAGAAACCATAATGTATGTAGGGTTCTTTTATATATTCTATTCTACCACTCAGCAGTTTTTCTTTCTGCCCATGCCCAAAATCAGTAAATCTTGCCATGCCTGTTTTAAGCAGTCTGAACTGCCATTTGGGAAAATTGTCGCAATGTTTCAGCCACCTTCCTTCCAGCATCATTTTCCAACAGCAATAAAAGCCGGCAACATCGTTGCCGGCGTTTTTCAGGGCTTCCAGTATAGCTTCCCGAAACTGTGGGGTCACAATTTCGTCGGCATCAATAAAAAGCACCCATTCATACAGGAAGGTTAAATGATCAAGCGCAAAATTCCTTTGCTTTCCAAAACTTTCGAATGGATGTACCAACACGTTAGCGCCGAACTGTTGGGCAATGTCACGGGTTTTATCTGTACTCCCCGAATCCAGCACATAAATATCATTGCACCAGTCAAGCGCGCTCAAACATGCCGGCAGATCGCGTTGTTCGTTCATTGTAAGTATAACTACAGAGATCATCTTATAAATAAGTTTAGTGGTTAAAGAGTAACCGTTTCCACCTGAGGTCTTGTCGTGGCTTTTTCCAGATTACCAAGATGGGCCGCCAGGCGCACGGCAAAAACTCCCAGTAAAAATGTTGGATTAGCCTGTCCGGATGTTGGAAAGACCGAACTGCTGCAAACGTATATATTGTTGGTTCCCCAAAGTTTTAAATGGGCGTCAACTACACCATTTTCGGGCGTATCAGCTATTCTGGTGGTACCGCATTGGTGCAAGCCGTCTTTTGACATATTGCGAATGGCTTCGGGCAATGCGGCTGCCGGGTACCAGTACTCAAGTTCACCACAACCCATGGCCCTGAGTTGCTCGTCAAGTACTTTATGCAATTGAATTACTGAATCAATGTCGGCTTTTGTTAGTCCGTAAGTGATTTGGAGGGTCTCTCCATCATTGGCCAGTTCCATCCGGTTGCCAGTATGCGGAACCTGTTCGGCATGAAAATGTAACGCATATTGATTTTTGGGACTATACAGGAAAACGCCGGGCAATTTACGTTTCATGCAATACCGCCTGAAAAATATGGAAGCGGGTGTTAACAATGAACCCGGTAGTTCGCGGAGGATATTGGCGAGGTGTTTGCTAATATTTGTTTTTTTTCCATTTGTAATTGAATGTGCAATGGCGGGCGGAGCCAGTTTTTTGCCCAGTATGGGTATGAGCATTGCCAGATACATAAACGACATGGCGCCGCTCCGGTGTTTGGGATCGTAATAAAGCGGATTGTCGAGCCAGATAGCCGTGTTTAACAAATTGTTTGCCGTCAGGAACGCTGCTGAAAATTGAAAACGCCGCCTGATATAGGTGCCATCGATGTCGCGCAGAAATCCATAATCGGTTTTTCGGGGATCTCCTTTAAAACGTACTGACGCAATTTTTCCGGAAAGATGTCCCTGATAATATCGTCCCAACGCAGGTGGTGTAAATCCAAGGCGACGAAATAATATGGTATTACGCAAAAGTATACGGGTGTTTTCCTGGGCGCCGGCCGCTAATACAAATTGCAGGGCATTGATCATTATCAGTGCTGAGGGGTCGTTTGTTGCACGTATATACAGAGCCCCAACTTTTCCATGCGCATCTGGTGCAGTGAAGTTCCTGGCCTCATAGCCCTGCATAACATAGAGGTTGGGCAGATTGGCCATTTCTTTTGCATATCTTTTGCCAAAGCGGGTGGGCATACTCCAGCGTTCAATAACGGTATCTTCCAGAACGGCGTTTTTCCTGAAATTTTCGGCAATGGACCCGGCTACTATTCCCGGCATGCTGCTCAGGTTAAAAATGGGCCGGCCACATTCAAAATAAGAAGCTGCCTGCTGCTGAAATTTTTGTATCTCCTCCCATATGCCCGGCGGCCAGGTACAGCCTTCGTTTACTATAGGCCGTTGAATAAAATCACTTTCATCATACATCACACAGCGGCCACCCCAGGTAGCTGAACTGCCACCTATTCCTTTATTGGTGCAATCGTAGGGATCATGATGGTTCAGTTTGTTCCTGATTTCGATAGAGTCGTCGAGCCTGTTTGTGCTACCTTGTTTTTTTGATCCATATTCAACCAGCAATACCTGCCTGCCCGGGTTAGCACGTGCATATTCCATTGCCAGGATAATGCCAGCCGGTCCACCTCCTATTATGCAAAGATCATATTGGCCATGGTCTTCTTTATAGCGCATTTGTTTGGTGCGCTCTTGTTTTTGTACGGTTTCCATGCGTATAATATTTTTTGAGGGCTTCCCCCATCACCTGTAAATATTTTTTGGCAACTATATGTGGAAGGTGTGCTGCCAGGTGCATAGGCGCTGCATCCCGCAGGAGCCTTTCGAGTGTGGGGTTTTCCAATACCCTGCGAATGCAATTGACCAGACTGTCTGTGTCATTCCGGTGAAATATAAGCCCGGCCTTACCGATGGCTTCGGGCAGCCCGCCTCCGTCAGAAACAATAGGCAGGCACCCACACGCCATTCCTTCCAGCACTACATTTCCAAATGGTTCTTCCCAGGCTGAAGGCACTAAGATATAGCGATGCCGGTTCAGCATTTTTTTCAGGGGCTCACCTTGTAATGACCCGGTAAAAACAACAGCATCCTGCAGTGAAAGACCTGCTACCTGTTCCTCAAGTGACCGTCTTTCGGGACCATCGCCAATGATGGTCAGCACCGGCGAATGGTGTCCTTTTCCTTTTTGCAGTATGAATTGCCGGATGCGGTAAATTGCTTCAATGGCCTGGTTAGCGCCTTTGTCACTCACCAGCCTGCCGAGGAATACAAAATCGGCATCGCGTTGAACGGATGGTTCAATGGTAAAATCGTTGGCCTTGTATGGGTTTCGTATCACGGTTGCTGCCGGCCAGCAGGCTTTTCTTATGGCATTGCTCACTGCAATCACCTGTGTGCATCTGCCAAGCCACCAGTTTATTTTTATTTTGTCGCGCAGTGAAACCTTGCCATCTGCCCGGGTGATCCAGGTATTGATGGCAATAACCGTTGGGCGCCGGAAAAATATACCCGGCCAACCTAATCTGAAGCAGGGGTTGTTTTCAAAAACCAGGTCTGCCCATTTATGTGCCCGCAGCAATTGCCTGTAGCCCGGGTTCCTGGTTATCCGGTATGGAAATGATCGCTCTGTATTGTCTGCCGACCATGTAAGCAGGTGCACATCATGTCCTGCTTCCGTAAACGCCCCGGCCAGCAATTCAGAATTGCTTTCAATACCGCCCACCTGCGGATAGAAATAATGTGAAAGAAACAGTATTTTCAAAATAATGATTATTGGAAGCTATTCAAATGATGCCGCGGCGTTTGCGAATAAATGTTTTCCATAAACAGTTTTGCAATGAACTGCAGGTCAATTTCACATGTAGCCTTCACGGCTGCTTCTTTTGCATTGGCAAGCGCCTGCATATCGGGGCTAACTAAAATGGCGGAACAAAGTCCTTCCGAAAAAAAACCAATATCACTGGCGTTCTTACCCTGATGAACAACCGGGGCAGCTACCGGTATTCCATGATGAAGAAATGCCGCAACGCTTCCGCTCTTACCCAGTGCGTGCCGCGGAACTTCTGTAATACCCAGCGAGCAGCGTTGCAAAGCAGCCGAAATACCTTCAGCTGGCAGAAATCCTGTGTAGGAAATATTATTAAAGAGCGCTCTTTTATTAAAAATTTCACCTGCTTCCCGCATCCTGGCAGCATTTCCTCCAATGAACGATAATTCAATCTTGTTTCCGGCCGCCCTCGCATTGCTGCATAAGTCTTCCATGAATGATATAATGGGCGTACTGGCCGCTGCCTGGCTGAAAAAGCCAACCGTTAGTACCTGGCTGGCAGGTTGTACGGGCTGGCTGAAAATATCTATATTGGAAAATAGCGGCAGCGGGTGAATGCCCCGTACAATTGTTTCCAGGTTATGCTGTGCAAGGGGAAGCTGGGTGTGCATCATCACAGGGCGGAGGGAACTGATCATGTGGCTGATGATCTTTCGCTGTAAAGCGGCTGTCAGCCATCGTTTCAGGTCAATGCTTTTTTCTGATCCTATCCAGATCTCATGGAACATGATGTGTAGGTGCCTTTCCTTTACCAGTATCCGCAATTCCCTGGCAAGGGAAAATGGCAGACCTTTCGGGTTAAAGGAATAT
>DASUVL010000430.1:0-5207 GCA_036379015.1 Niastella sp. | reverse complement strand
ATCATATCAATAGCCGCACACCTCATCCGTTGTCATCCAGTTCCATCAACCTTATCGCCAATTAACCAGTTTCCTGTTCCTGACCATATGTTTTTGAACGCCTATCAACGATTGATGCATGAAGAATGATAACATTACAATAAAGGATATTGCCAAAGCCCTCAATCTCTCCTCCTCTACGGTATCAAGGGCATTGAAGGGAAGCTATAAGATCAGCGAAGCGACCCAGCAATTGGTAAAACAATATGCCGAAGCAAATCACTACCGGCCTAATCTGATGGCGCAAAGCCTGAAGAACCAGAAAAGCCGTTGTATCGGCGTGGTACTGTGCAGTATTCCCAATAGTTTTTTTGCAGAAGTGATCAGCGGCATTGAATCTATTGCTTACAGTAAAGATTACCTGCTGATCATTACCCAAAACCTGGAATCCTATGAACGCGAAGTAAAAAACCTGGAAAACCTTACCTGGCGATCGGTTGATGGATTGCTGGTTTCTTTATCAACCGAAACAAAAGACACCAGTCATTTTGAAAAACTAAACGATCAAGGTCTGCCCATTGTTTTTTTTGACCGTGTTACTGATGCATTTCCAACGCACCAGGTAATTACCGATAATATCGGTGGTGCTTACGAAGCCACCAGCCATTTAATTGAGCGCGGCTACAAACGTATTGCCACAATTACCAGTTCTCCGTCTTTATCTATTACCACCGAAAGACTGGAAGGATATAAAAAAGCGTTGACAAAATATAACATGCCATTGAACGACGATTATATTCAATACGTGCCGCATGGTGGCATGGTGATGGAAGAAATAGAATCGGCACTAGATAAACTGTTACAGTTAAAAGAACCACCCGATGCTCTGCTTACTGCCAGCGATCGTATTACCATTGGCAGTTATTCGTTAATACAGCGGAAAGGGTTGATCATACCTGATCAAATAGCAGTAGCCGGCTTCAGCAACTTCAATGCGCCGGAGCTGTTTAATCCCCCATTGACTACGGTACGGCAAAATGCCTTTGAAATGGGGAAACTGGCTACAGAATTACTGATACAACAGGTAGAAAGCAAAAGGCCGGTTGTTTCGTTTGAGAAAAAAGTGCTACCTACCGAATTAATTGTGCGCAGTTCTACGTAGGATCTGAGGTCTGAAGTCCGAAGTAGGAAGTCTGAAGATCCTGTATTTTCTGACCTCCGACTTCTGACGTCCTGTATTTCCGACCTCCGACCTCTGACTTCCAACTTCCTGTATTTTCCATCCTCCGACCTCTGACTTCCGACTTCCCGGCTTTCCACACCTGTGCAAAAACTGTTGCACACAAATGCCCCCAGCCCCCTATTTTTGCCCATTACCCTATAAAGTAATTATTAGCCAATGATATCTACAAAAAGCGATCAGAAAAATGTGTTATTGTTACAGCCCCATCGTTTATTGTCAGATCATAATTTGCTGGAATGTTTACAGATCACCAAACAAAATGGCATCCCCAAATATGTAAACAGTGAGTTAAACAGTTCGGAACTGAATAAGAACTACCCCAAACTGCCAAAAGAGGTAAAAGATGTTTTGCTTGGGTTCGGCAAAGAACGCATTGGCCTGATGAAAGAAGATATTCAGAAAAAATTTACCCTGCAACGCGCCGGTGTTTCTTATGAAGTTTATGCTAAATCGGCGATTAGCCGCCGCCTGCACGAGCATATGGAAAGAATGAAACCATTTGCCGCGCTGGTAAAATGGTACCACAAACTACCGGGCGAAAAAGGAAACTTTAAAACAGCGCCCTGCAGCTTCAGCACGTATAAACCGCAATTGCAATTTGAGGTTACCAAAAATGGTAACGCGCTTCAGTTAAATACCATTTTTTCAATAAACGGGGTTGCATATGGCCTTGATCAATTCAGCCGCTACCAGTTCTTATTGCTGAGCGGCGGTGAATATTTTATTCTATCTTATAAAGATTATCAAACACTGGAATGGCTACAGGAAAATGATCCGCAACAATACAGCCACCAACCGCAGGAATTTTCAGAAAATATATTAGCCAAACTGGAAGCAGATTATGCGGTGAACCGCAATAACCTGTTCCAGAAAAATGAGATCCGCGAAATACCCGTGAACCGGGTTATGCTTAGTGAGATCAGCCAGTCATTCCTGGTGTTGACACCCCAATGGGAATATGATGGGTTTATCATTGAAGGGCCATACAAGGAAACGTATGATATTACCCGGAACGGACAGTCTTATGCTATATACCGCAACCAGCACGATGAAAAAGCATTGTGGCAACTGCTGGAAGGATTGCATCCCAAATTCGAAAAACAACTGAACGGCTACTACTATCTTTCCTTTGAAGAAGCGCAGAAAAAACAATGGTTCCTCAAAGTATATCATAAACTGCTCGATCTGAATATCCAGGTGATCGGTATGGATATGCTGCAACATTTCCGGTATTCGCAGCACAAGGTTAAAGCTGATGTAACCATTAAAAAAGAGGTCACCGACGCGCTGGTGCTGCACATGATCATTTCATTTGGCGAAGAAGAAGTAGCGCTGACGGAAGTGCAAAAGATCATTCAGGCCGGACAAAGGGCCATCCTGTTGCAGGATGGATCGCTGGGTATCCTGAATGAAGAGTGGTTACAAACATATGGAACCATCATTCGCCATGGAAAGATCTCACAAAACGAAATACAGGTTCCGCGCTGGCTGGCATTCAGTGAAGAAGAAACGGAGGAAGGTACGGCTGTTTTAAAACCGACGTTACTCAATACCTGGTTAGAAAAATGGCAACAATGGCAAAAGGATGACGAACAAGTGTATGAAATACCATCTGCCGTACAAGCCACCCTGCGCCCCTACCAGCAAAAAGGATTTGAATGGATGTTGCTGCTGGCCGAAGCAGGCGCAGGCGCCTGTCTCGCAGATGATATGGGTTTGGGTAAAACCCTGCAAACGATCAGCCTGCTGACCCACCAGTTGCAGCAACAACCTGCACTGCGTCACCTGATCGTTTGTCCTTCGTCGCTTATTTACAACTGGTCGCAGGAATTACAAAAATTTGCACCGCATATAAAAGTGCTGGTATTTCATGGCGCCGGTCGCACCATACAGGATGTGGCCACCGGCGATTACCAGGTGATCATTACCAGCTATGGTACCGTGCGGCAGGATATTGAAGAACTCTGTCTCATTGCCCTGGGCACCGTGGTGCTGGATGAAAGTCACAATATCAAAAACCCGGCGGCACAGATCACCAAAGCCGTGGAACGCCTGCAATCGGCTTTCCGCGTTGCGCTGAGCGGTACGCCGGTTATGAACAATACATTTGACCTGTATGCACAAATGAATTTTCTGCTACCGGGCATATTCGGTTCCAGAGAATTCTTCCGGCGCGAATATGCTGATGCCATCGATCATCACCGCGATGTAGAAAAGATAAAGACCCTGCAACGCATTACGGCGCCATTCGTTTTGCGTCGTACCAAGGAACAGGTGGCCAGCGATCTGCCAGCCAAAACCGAAATGGTGATGTGGTGCAACATGAGCGATGCACAAAAACGGTTATACGACGAGGTGAAAGACAGCATTAGGCAAAGTGTATTCCTGAATATTGAAACGGAAGGGCTCGGCAAAAGCAAACTGGCCGTATTACAGGGCATGTTAAAACTGCGACAGATCTGTAACTCACCGTTGCTGTTGCCCGATGAAGAGCAGACCTGCACCGATTCGGTAAAGACCGATCTGCTGATGAATGAATTACAGAACAACCTGAAAGATCAAAAGGTACTGGTGTTCTCTCAATTCACCAGCATGCTAAACCTGCTGGCAGAAAACTGCCGCGAACAGGGCATCGCCTATTATCACTTCGATGGACAAACACCACCTGAAAAACGCATCGAGATGGTTAGCCGCTTTCAGGAACCGGGCAATACCACCAATGTATTTTTGATAAGTCTGAAAGCCGGTAACGCCGGATTAAACCTCACAGCCGCAGGTTATGTATTCCTTGTTGATCCCTGGTGGAATACCGCGGTGCAGCAACAGGCCATTGACCGTACGCATCGTATAGGCCAAACCAAAAATGTATTTGCCTATAAGATGATCTGTAAGGATACCATTGAAGAAAAGATCATTCAGCTGCAGCATCATAAAAAGCAACTGGCCGAGGAGCTCATTGCCGAAGATGAAGGGTTTGTAAAATCGCTTACGGAGGAGGATATTAAGTATTTGTTTAGTTAAGGTAAGACCTGTAAGGTCCATCATTGGGTCTGGCATTCTTAGAAAGTCGAATTGGACCTGACAGGTCCTTGTTACATAAAGTAGATCCGCCAGTTGGCGGAAGCGCATGAACTTTCCGATCAAGCAAGCTCAAATGGCGCACCTTACAGGTCTTGTTATCAATGCCTCACCGCCTCAATTTCCTCCAACGTCTTCCCTTTCGTTTCGGTTACCCGTGTACGCACAAACCAAAAGCCTAACACACAAATGCCGGCATACATATAAAACGGACCATACGCCCCCAGTTTTTGCGCCAGTATGGGAAAGGTAAATACCAAAATAAAATAAGCGGCCCACAAGGCCACCACCGCAATGGTTGTAGCGCGTGCCCGAATATGATTGGGAAATATTTCAGCGATCAGCACCCAGGTTACCGGGGCCAGTGACGTTGCATACAGGGCAATAGCGATCAATACAAACACAGAAACCAGCGAAGCCGCGGCCTGGTTCATTAATAACAAAGCCAGGACGATATAGATCACCGATAACCCGGCCGCACCGGCTAACATCAGTGGTTTACGTCCCAGTTTGTCAACCTGCCACATGGCAATGATCGTAAACACTAAGTTCACCACGCCTATCGACACGGTTTCAAACAATTGCTGGTTAAGATTAGCGCCAACCGATTCAAAAATGGTAGAGGTATAATTGAACACTACATTAATACCGCAGAACTGTTGGAACACCGCCAGCAATATGCCCGGAATGATCGCTTTACGCAAAGCCGGCGCCCAGAGACCAGCGAATGAAACGGGTTGTGCACTTTGCAAAGAACGTTTTATATCATTGACGGTATGCTCCGCAAAATTCGGATCACCGATCTTGCTTAATACGCGTCTTGCTTTTTCATTTTGATTTACCTGCATTAACCAACGCGGACTTTCAGGCAACCACAAAACACCTAACAGAAAGAACAAAGAAGGCA
>DASUVL010000429.1:0-3683 GCA_036379015.1 Niastella sp. | reverse complement strand
ATGTTTGGTAGTGATCAATATTACGCCATTAGCAGCCCGTGAACCATACAAAGAGCTGGCAGCCGCATCTTTTAAAACGGTAAACGTCTCTATTTCCGAAGGATTAATATTATTGATGCTCCCGGTAATAGGAATACCATCCACCACAAACAAAGGCTGGTTGTCTGAAGATAATGAGGCAGCTCCGCGGATACGGAACTCCATACCCCTGCCTGGCGTTCCGCTATTTTGACCAATCTGTACCCCAGCAATTTTTCCCTGCAGCTGTTGCGCAAATTGCCCAACCGGCATATCCTTTACATCGGAGGCATCCGTTTGCGCAATAGAGCCTGTTACCTCCTGCTTGCGTTGTTTGCCATAGCTAACAACCACTACTTCCAGGTTAGCAGAACTTTCTTTCAACACAACATATATGGCCTCTTCTTTTTGCGGGTCGAGGTTTTCTTTACGTACCACCTGCGTTACAAACCCCACGTGCGAGAAGGTAAACACATAGGCGCCTTTTACGCCCGGATTCTCAAATGTAAATACGCCTTTTTTACCGGTTACTGTTGACCGCTTTATATCGGCGGCTTCATGCTTCATATCGATCGTCACGCCTTCCAAAGCTTCTCCCTGCTCGTTCTCAACCAATCCTTTTATTCCTGATCTCTTTTCCTGGGCCTGCACCGGCAAACCCAACAGTATATGTATTAATACCGGCAGTAACCAAACGAACTGCCGTTTCATAAAGGGCATGGCATATCCCTTCACTACGTTGTAGCGATGTGTCATCTTACTTAATATTTAATTAATGAGATTTCTGAATAATAAACTGGTTGCCGGTTTCTTTGATGTTCAGGTCGTATAATATGGATATACGTTTTAACACCTGGGATAAGGAATCTTTTTCCCGGATGCGGCCGGTAAAGATCATATCAGTTAATTCCGCTTTATCATATTGCAGGCGAACGGCATATCCTTTCTCAATTGCGTTTAATACATTGATCATGGGTTCATCTGAAAAGGCTACCGCAAAACCGGTACGCGAACTTAAAGACCGGGTATTACTTTTTACCAATGCCGGCTTTTGCATGGTGGCTAAACCGGTTGCGATATTACAGTTTACCCGCTGGCCGGGAATAAGGTATACATCTTTCATGTGAGCGGTATTACCGGTTGCTATATGTTGCACCACCACTTTGCCGGTATGCAGCGCAACCGAAATATCATTGTTACCAGGCCATGCTGTAATGGTAAAGGATGTACCCAATGCCGTTGTAGCAATATCATGACTATACACCGTAAATGGTCTGTTGGGATCTTTTGCTACTTTGAAAAAACCTTTTCCGCTCAAATAAACATGCCTGTGCGTGGAGCCGAAGGGTGCTGAGTACCGCAATTCGCTGCCGGCAAACAATTGCACTTCAGAACCATCCTGCAAATAAACAGCAGTGCTTATGCCAGTATGGTTCCTGACAGCGATAACATGATCTTTCGAAACAGTCGCCACTATTTCGTTGCGGGCAACACTGGTTGACGTCTTTGATGCAAGACCATAATATAATACGAGCGTTCCTGTTATAACCACCAGTGCAGCCGCTCCTATTTTTATATATAGGGAACGCAGGCGGCCAGCTTGTTGCTTTTGTTCGTATTCAACAAATTGTATATTGTTTATTATTGACCCGAATAGCTCCTTTTTATATGCTTCAACCGATTCTTTATCCGTTTCCTCAAACAACTTTGCATCATTTTCCCCCTGTTGCCGATACCAATTGGCATATTCCAGCAGCTCTTCTTCCGTAGCCGAATTCGTCAGATACCTGTTGAGCAAATAATTCAGCCGCTCTTTAGTCATATGGCTCGTTCCTTTCATTCAATATCTCACAACCCGGCATTTCCCCCCATAAGGTCTCCTAAATAAAAATTAATTAATTTTAAGCTTATTAAAGGTTTACATTAAGATAATATTGCATTTTTTAATATTGCAAATACTTTTGCCTGCCAAAACTCCCAGTTATCTGTATTAGTAGCCACCATACCTGCAATCAATTATGGAGAGCCATACAACAGGGCGATGAAAAAGCGTTCGAACTGTTGTATAGCAATACAGTACTATCACTCACCAACCAGGCGTACAGCATTTTAAAAGAAAGGGAGCTTATTAAAGATATTTTGCAGGATGTTTTTGTAACCCTGTATACGAGAAGGCATGAATTACCAGCCGATTTGAACATTATTGGCTATTTAACCAATGCGGTTAAGTACAAAGTATCAACCCAGTTAAGAGACCGGCTTTCGAAGGAAACACATCATTTGACTATTTTCCAAAGCGAACAACTCGCAACCTGTTCGCAGCCCTTCCCTTACGAACATACCGAATTAAAGAAGCGCATCAGGGCAGGTATTGATACCCTCCCCGAAAAATGCCGCCAGGCTTTTATGCTGAACCACTATGGCAGTATGAGCTATAAAGACATTGCCCGGGAAATGGGCATATCCGTAAAAACAGTTGAAAAACATATTGGCAAAGCGCTGCAGGTATTACGTGCCGCATTGAATGAAGAGAAACTGGTCAGCGTTGTAATTATTTTATTGACTACACTGCTTGCAGGTTACTAAACCGGCTTACATACTATTTTCAGCTTTAAACTTTGTCGTTCAGCCGACATAAAACAATTTTCAAAATCAATATATTTGATTGCATCTCTGGCATTTTCTACCTGCGATTGCAGCCATACAAATAACTACCGGCACATAATAAATATTTGTATGACTAATAAGAATATAAAAAGGGCGCTGATAGTCGCTATTGTAGTAGGCAGTTTGCTGAATACCATTAACAGTTATGATGTTTTCTGGAATGGCAACTTCACAACAAGAAATGTACTTCGGATTGTATTGACATATATAACGCCCTTTTGCGTTTCGTTATATTCTTCAGTAAAGGCAACTAAAAGTGCGTAAAGGAACTACGCTTACTTCAGGAAATCTTCCCGGTGTGGGGCGAACGAATCAATCAACATACCCGCTTCTAAACAAACACAACCATGCATGATATGGGGCGGAACATAGTAACCATCACCTTTGCGAATGATCTTTTTATCGTTGCCTATTGTCATTTCAAAAACACCGCTTTCTACATAGGTAACCTGTGAATGCGGATGTTGATGCAGTGTTCCAACCCCGCCTTTTTCAAATTTTGCTTTTACCAGCATTACCCGGTCATCGTACCCAAAGATCTGCCGTTGAATACCATTCCCAACATCTTCCCATGGGATATCATTTTCAAACTGAAATTCACTGCTTTGTATCATAACTGCGAGCTTATTTAAGTGCAGCCAAAAATAGGAATAACTTGCTCATTATCCCGAAGTAACTGGAAATGACCAGTTGTCTATTGTTCGGATCCTGTTCTGTATTGCTCCGGTATTGCGCCGGGATTGCTTTTGACTTTGTTCGGATGTTGTTCGGGTACGCCCCAGGAAACCCCAGGGCCGCCCCGAAGAAAACCCGAACATTCTCCGAACAAAGATGGGCGTAAACCCAGCACAAACCCGGCGCATACCCCAACAATACATGTGTCTTTTTACTCAACTTTCTTCGCAAATCCTTCGTAACTCCTTCGAGACTTCTCTTAGGCTTCTTAGCAAGCTTGCGAAGAACTTGCGAACGTGGTACGGCTGTGACTAAGCTGTGGC
>DASUVL010000428.1:0-8417 GCA_036379015.1 Niastella sp. | reverse complement strand
TTGCTTATGGCGATTACAACAGCGTTATTCAAACCGGTAGTGCGGTGGGCGCTTTTTACGGCTATAATGCATTGGGTGTATATGCCAGCAACAGCGACGTGACGGTTAAAAATGGTGTTAACGATACCAATCCATTCCGGGGTGGCGATATCATTTTTGAGGATGTGGATGATAACGGGATCATTGATGAAAATGATAGAAAAGTAATTGGCAACACCAATCCGGATATGTACGGCGGATTTTTTAACGTCTTTTCCTATAAAAGTTTTGATCTGTCTGTGTTCGTTGACTTTGCGGTAGGCAATGATGTATACAATGCACAAAGGGCATCGCTTGAAGCCATGTCGAATTACGATAACCAGTCAACCACGATAAATGATCGTTGGCGTAAGGAAGGTGATGTAACCAGCATGCCGCGGTTATCACACGGCGATGCTACCGGTAATACCCGTTTTTCGAGCCGGTGGCTGGAAGACGGCTCCTATGCCCGTTTCAAGGCGATCACCCTGGGCTATAATTTCCCGTTGAAAGGCATTTTCAAAAATGTATTCAAAAATGCGCGGGTGCTTGTAACTGCTCAGAACCTGTATACGTTCTCGAACTATAAAGGGTTCAGTCCGGAAGCAGGCAGTATTACGAACCCCATTGTATATGGCGCTGATTACGGCAATGTGCCACCGCTGAAGACTTTTATGATGGGGGTTAAATTGGGACTATAGATACGAAGTCTGAAGTCTGAAGTATGAAGTCTGAAGTATGAAAAATGAAGTCTGAAGTCAGAAGTCAGAAGTATGAAAAATGAAGTCTGAGGTCTGAAGTCAGAAGTAAGAAATACAAAATGCAGACCCTTCTGACCTCCGACATCCGACATCCGACTTCGGACTTCGGACCTCCGACCTCCGACCTCCGACTTCTGATCAATAAATAAACAATGCTAAAATCTTAACGATGAAGATATATTTTATTGCAATAGCCATTCTTTTGACTACCGCTTCCTGTGAAAAGATGCTGGACCCGGACCCTAAAGATGTTATTCCTGATGATGAATTCCTGAAAGACTTCTGGGATGCCGAGTTTATGTTACGTGGCGCTTATCAGGCCTTGCAGCCTATTGTTGAATACCGGTTCGTTTTAGGAGAAATGCGTGGCGACTGGGTAAAGCCCGGTCCCGGCGCTGATAATGACCTGCTGGAACTGGCTAACCATAAAGTGACCCCCAACAACCGGTACACGAACTGGAAACTGTATTATGATCTCATTAACCGGGCCAATTACGTTATTGAAAATGTACCCCGCGTGCCTACGGATGCCAATAATTTTTCTGAATTTGAAAAGAAGCAATACGTTGGCGAAGCCCGGTTCCTGCGGTCCTGGGCTTATTTTAATTTGATCATGAATTTTGATGCTGTTCCCCTGGTTCTGCGAGCGACTACCGATATTGCCAATGTGCCTTACCTGCCTGCTACTGCGCAGGAAGTGATATTGGATACGATAGAAGCCGATCTGTTAAATGCTTTTGCAACCACTGATGTTATGATATCGGTACCGAATAGTTTTGAAGTAGGTAAACGTGTGAGTGAAGAGCAATCGCGGATGCGGGTAACCAAGAAAACAGTGTGTGCATTACAGGCAGAAGTGTATTTATGGCGGGGCAAGTATACTCAGGCGGCGACAGCCTGCACCACGTATGAAGGTGTTGGCGGCGGCGCTCCGGGAAACAGGGGTGACTGGTTTACGCAGTTCACGGGCGTGTCGAACCAAAACCTGTTCGGCGAGCCCATGTTCTTTGTGGCGTTTAATTTTCTGGGAAGGGAAGTAAGTCCATTGATGAAATATACCTCCAACGACCTGGCTTCGGGCGGCATGTATATGGTAGCGCCTTCTGATTCGGCAATTAAGACGTACAATCCGAACTATCCTAATAGTGTTGGTATTAACCCTGCAATAGACGAAATAGACAGAGGCTTTGGGCGATCTTATGCAGGAAGCGCTCCCTATTATAACCGGCTCAAAAGCGGCGAGCCTGTTATCTGGAAATACATCGGACTGGGAACTGTAACGCAGAGCAATATTGATGTGCCACCAAATGTAAGATTGCCTTATCAAAGCGAAGCTAAATTCCATATTTACCGCTTTGCCGATGTGTATTTGTTATGGGCGGAGGCGCTTAACCGGATGGGTGAAAAAGCAAATGCGATCTCCAGGATCAATGCCGTGCGGGACCGGGCCAAGATGCCGGCTCCCACGGTAACAACCAGCTCAACAACAGAACAGATCGAAGACTATATTTTGCGCGAACGTGGATTGGAACTGGGATTTGAAGGAAGAAGGTGGTACGATCTGATGCGAATAGCCAGAAGAGGCCGGCCACAGGTACTGATCAACGCCGTAAAAAAACGGGCGCCGGTTTCATTGCATCCTTATCTCGATGCAACATTGAGTGATCAGAAGAACTGGTATTTGCCATACAATGCCGAAGAGAAACGTTTGAACCCGAATTTGTAAACATACACTAATCAACCATTTTTTATTAAACCTTAAAATTTCGTTATGAAGAAATCGATCCCTGTTTTTATGTTATTCATTGCTTCATTATTGACTTCCACCAGTTACGCGGGTGTTATCAGTGGAGGAACTGCAGGCACGGAGGTGTGGTGTGAGCAAACGGCAACAGCGTATGAATGGTCGGAACCCTATTTCTGGAACATAACAGCGACCAGCCCTGTTACCATTAATTTTACGGCAACCCCAACTGCTCCGGATGGGGGGTGCTCATGGGAATTGTCTAATTTCAATCTTACCGGCCCTGGCTATGCCTGGACGTATAATTTGCTTTTATATGATTGGGAAGATTATCATACTGAAACCTGGAATGAAGAGGTAAACCCTGGCACACTTGGTATGGCGGGCGGCGCCTGGGATGCCACGCTCAACATCACAGTAACCTGGGGCTGGCCAGAATAAATAATAAAACGCTTGATTTTGCATCTATAACTATTCCTGGTTGTTCCGGTAATAGTTATAGATTTTTCTTTAAAATAGCATACCCTGAATGTATGAAACTTAGTTTTAAACCTGTTCTATTAGTTTGTATGGCCGCATGCGGCTGTTTTTGTAATGAGCCGAAAGATCAAAAAACGCCGGTAAATGGAGTTGATGAAGAAATTATATTCAGTGTAGGCAATTGGCAGCTCACCAACTATGAACTTAAAAAGAACTTCGAGTTTTTTAAAAAGAATACCGCAGCAGCCAATAAGCGTCCTGTTACGGAGCCGGAAGTCAAAAAATGGGTAGATGATTATACCATGCGAAGTTATTTTCTGGCAGATGCGGAGGCTAAGGGGTTTTACCAGCGGAACGATCTGGTAAATGCAGTGGAAGCTATAGAGAGTTTTATCCTGTCGCAAAGCAATGGTCCGCTGGAACAGCATCTGTTAAAAGATATCACACCCGCTTTTATAAAAGCCGAGATTGAGAAAAGCAAAAAAAGCCTGAACCTGAATGAAAGGCAAATGGCACTGAAACTGAAAAGGGAACTTCTTGAAAGGTATTACCACAGGATCAGAATGCGATCGGGTGTTACCTTTAATCAGGCCCTGTTGCAAGAGGTAGGAGACATATTACAGCGTTCCGGTCCTGTACATATGCTCGCTAAAAGCGAGTTTCAGGGAATGCTGAATAATGATATTGTACAATTTGTTTCTGCTGAAGGAAAGAAGAACCATGTTTCACTCGAACAGTTTATTGATTATTATAATGCCTTGTCGGTTCAGCAATACCTTGTGAATACCGGAAGTGTAATAGCTTATCTGTATAAAATTTCATATGCGAGTTATATCCGGATGGATGCGGCCAGATTGGGTATCACCAATGATCCAAAATTCAGGTTGGATAAGAAGAACTATATGAATAACCTGGTATACCGGAAGTATGAGGAGGATTTTTTGACAGATACTGCTTTTATTTCGCCATCAGAAATAGAACAAACATATGATTGGATAAAAAGTCGGTTTGTTTTACCCACCGAAGTGCAGTTCTCTATGTTCACATTTAAAAATCTACGGGTTGCGTTTCAGTCTAAAATGACATGGCAGAAATTGGGCAGTGATACAACGAAATTACCGTATGTGGTAAAAGAAAAACGACACCTTACCATGGATTACACCAGTAAAATATTACCCGACTCATTGAAACAACATTTGTTTGCGATGGAGTTGTCGCAGGTATCGCAACCTGTGCTGGTAAAGGGTATGCATACCCTGTTGGTAAAGGAACGGGAGACTGGGAAAAGACAGCAGGCATTGGACGAGGTAAAGGAAGTTGTTATTCAGGAGATCAGGATACAGCGGTTGGAGGTAAATAAACAGGAAAGATATAAACAGCTGAGTAAGCTGTATCAAAAAAAAGGTGCTGTTGATTATCGTAAACTTATTTGAGAAGCATAGCTACCGTATTACCGTGGCCACCATTTTATTCTTCTTAACCGGGCCTAAATATCTTGAGTCTTGTGAACGGTTCCGGTTGTCTCCCATAACAAAATAAGCATCGGCAGGAACTATGTAGGGCCCAAAATTATTGGCTGTCCATGGCTGGCCATAGATCTTTTGTATCGCTGGATCAACCTCCTCTCTACGCAAATGTCGTTTGGCCTGTTGAATAAGGTCTTTATGATTAATCGTTTCAAGCAGCACATAAAGACTATCGGTTCCCGGAAGCCGGATGGCTTCCCCATCTTCAAAATCCAATTCGGTCACCAGTTTAAAGGGAATGACGTATTCTTTTTTTAAATTAAGGGGCAGGTCCTGGTTTATTCCATTTACGAACAGGTCCCCATTTTTGATCTCCAGCGTATCGCCTGGCATTCCACATATTCGATGAAACCACATTTGTTTTTCGATATCCGGTTCGTTTACTTCATAGCAAATAAAATCAAGCCTTTTGGGGGTGATCAGATTCGATGCTAAAAAGTATTTACCTGGTTTGTAGGTTGGTTCATTTGATTTGGTTTGAGACTTTAAATATTGAAATGAATTTGTTAAACGCCCAACAGCCCATAATGTGATCAGGGCGCCAAAAGCAACGAGCAGGATGATTTGATACTTTTTCATAGTGAATGGCTCAATATACAAATATGTTGCTGATGTTAATAGTATTATTTCAATATTTATTCGAGCCTTGCCAGATTGGGCTACCGATGAAATGATGCTGACAGATCGTTTAAACTGACACGTTTGGCACCTCAAAGCCTATTTTGCGTTTATTTTACGCAAAAAAAACTTGCACAATTCAAATCCTCGATTTAAATTTGCGTATTAATAACGCAAAATAAAGTGTAGACAGTTTAAAAACGGTAGTTATGAATCAACGTAAGCGAGTTGAAATCGCAAGAGACACATTGGATATACTTGAAAAGGGGTATTATCTGAATAGCGATGGACAAAAAACAGACATCGGTGAGTTACAAAATTATGCCATCGACAATACCCAGTATTTTACACCTGAGGTGCTGGAAAAATTGTTGAAGAACCATATCCCCAGTAATAACTTCACTACCGAATACGAAGTTAACAATGAAACTACACTGGATGCGGCAAGACGGCTGGTAGCCGCAGGTGAGAAAGATGTCATGTGTTTGAACTTTGCTTCGGCCAAAAATCCCGGTGGTGGCTTTTTAGGAGGAGCGCTGGCACAGGAGGAGTGTATTGCCCGGGCATCGGCACTCTATCCCTGTCTGTTGCAGGTGGAAGATTACTATAACTGGCACCGGCAAAATAGGAGCGGCCTGTACTCAGACCGTATGATCTATTCACCAGCCGTACCGGTTATTAAAGATGAGGGCGGCGGGTTGCTCAATGAGCCTGTATGTGTAACCGTGGTTACCTCGGCGGCGGTAAATGCAGGTGTAGTTAGAAGAGACGAAGGCCAGGATGCAGTTAGCATAATAATACCAGTCATGGAAAAACGGGTAAACAAGCTATTGGCACTATGCGCACTCAAACAACACAACACGCTGGTACTTGGTGCGTGGGGGTGTGGTGTGTTTCGAAACGATCCCGAACAAATAGCTCAATTGTTTAAAGAAGCATTGACGTCGCAATTCGCCGGTCAGTTTAAAAAAGTGGTTTTCGGTATTAAAACAAACGACGAAAACATGATCGATGCATTTAGAACGCGGTTTGTATAGGCAATCATTATTCCCGTACACGCAGTAACGCAAAACAACCAGCATGAAACCAACCATCATACACAACGCCCTTTTCGGTGTCGCCATTGGCGATGCCCTGGGTGTACCCGTAGAAATGATTCCCCGCGCCACGTTGGATGTACAACCGGTGCAGGACTTGCTGGGTTACAAAGCCCATAACAAGCCACCGGGTACTTTTTCCGACGATAGCTCGATGACGTTTTGCCTGGCAGAATCATTATGTCATGGATATGATGTGAACGATATTGCGCAGCGTTTTGTGCAATGGTTTTTTGAAGGGTATTGGACGCCGGAAGGACAGGTGTTTGGTGTAGGTAAAACAACGGAGAATGCCGTTACCAGTTTAAAGAATGGCGCACCGCCCAACATGTCGGGCAACTACAGTAATACCTGCAATGGAAACGGATCGCTGATGCGTACGCTGCCCCTGCTGTTTTATATCCGTGATCTTGATATTGAAAAAAGGTACGCCATCACCAAAGAAGTATCCAGCATCACCCATGGCTATATACGCCCAGTGATAGCCTGTTTCTATTACCTTGAATTTGCCCTTGAACTTTTAAACGGTAAGGATAAACAAACCGCTTACCATATAACCGCGAAAAAGGTGAATGATTTCCTGGTAACACAGGATGTTCCAAAAGAGGAAATAGAACTGCTGGCGCTGTTATTGCACAACGATATATCAACACAACCCAGAGAAAGCATCTGCTCGTTGCACCATGTAATAGAAACCATCAAAGCCGCCATGTATTGCTTTATGAAAGGCAACGATTATAAAGAAACGGTATTGATGGCTGTAAACCTGGGCGATGATACGGATACCACAGCAGCGGTAGCAGGCGGTTTGGCCGGACTGTATTACGGAATCGAATCCATTCCTGAAAAATGGATCCAGGGAATAATAAGAAGTAACGATATAAATGATTTGTGCAATCGATTTGCGAAGGTGTATGGGGTGTAAGGCTTTAACCGGGATAACTATTTTGTAATTATTTCCAGGTAACAGGTATGTCTTTATATTCAAAGCCACCAACTACCAAAATAGTTATTTTTTGCATCTTTCCCGCTGGTAATATTTTTCGTATAACTTTATTTGCCCCATTTTTTTCGCAAATGTTTGTAACGGATATGACTGATGGTGTATACTACAATTTCTTCTACATGTGTCTTACATCGTCCAGGGCATGTCCAGTCCCCCAGGCATCTCCCGGTCTTCACTGGCCCAGAAGAAACCAGGAACAAGTCCCGAACAAATCTTTGATCAGAATGCACAAGGACAATCAAGAAGAGAAAACAATTATGAGGAATTGCATTGATTTCAATCAATTTCTTGATTAATGTTAATAAACATTAGAGGAACAAATTTTGCATTCCACATTAAGGCTCATTATCTTAGTAATACCGGATCAAATTGAAAAGTTGGGGGATTAGGTTTACCATGACAACTTTTAATTAGTTGGCCAGATGGTAGTGCAGTAGTAGCGGAATGGTACCGGAATGGTAGCAAACTTGTAGCGACATGGCCTACATATTGTACGGGAATGCTCTAGGTACCCTACAGGAATACATGTGCGCAAGGCAATACCTAGGCAATACCTAGGCAATACCTAGGCAATACTTAGGCAATACTTAGGCAATACCTAGACCATTCTATGACCATTTCCCTACAGTCTTGATCCGGAATGTCCCAGGAATTCAACCTGATCCGTAATACCTAAACTTTATTCAAACCTTACCGGTTCCCGATACTTCCTAGCCATTGATGCCATATGCTATAATGTTATTGTTGCTTCTTTTTAAATACAAAGAAGGGTGTTATGCCTTATCCCGGGATAAACAGGAGACAAACATGTACTTGTTTGTTTAATTAATTGTGAATCAGCGCCTTAGAAAAGACTAACGCATGGACGAAGCGAACATTTTAAAAGGGTTAAGGGCTAATGAGATGGATGCATTTAAAGAGCTTTTTGATTCACTATTTACGAATGTGCGGTTTTATACGGAGCAAATAACGAAGGATCAAAAAGAAGCGGAAGATATAGCCCTCCATGCCTTTGCCAAATTTTGGGAACGTGGCATGACTGGCATTAAAACAATGACCCAGGTCAGGAATACTATATATAACATAGCCAAAAACGCTGCCATTGACTATCTAAGACGATTAAAGGTCCAAAAATCATTTCAACAGCAGTTAGTGTATCTCACACCC
>DASUVL010000427.1:0-3102 GCA_036379015.1 Niastella sp. | reverse complement strand
GGCGAATGGCTTCCGGCTGGTCACCCGCGGGCTGATATGGTGCGTATAAGTTAAAAGACATAGATGTTTTTGAGGATAAGAGACGTAAACAGGTAAACAAATTTACCGCCTTAACCCTTTCCAAAGCGCTGAAACTTTGGAAAGGGGGCAGTTTATATAAAACGAATTTGTCTTTTAAATGTTCAGGGAATTTTCCGGGCGCCATCGGAGGCCTGACAGGACCCTTGCCGTTTTTTTACCTGATTCCGGAGGTTCTGGCAGGTGTATAAATAAGGGGGCTATAACAAGATCGTATAAAGCTTTGCGTGTTGCTGTATTCGCGACACAGCTATATAAAACGTTAAATTTTCCGATTCAGATAAACTGTATAATCGGGGATAGCGGCCATATATTCTTCCATCATCAGTGGCGAGGTAAGAATAAAATCGGCTGTAGCCCGGTCGTTAGCAACAATACAGTTCCAGGCAATGGCTACACGTAATAATGCTTTTACATCACTGTCGTGTGGTTGTGCTTCCATGGGATCCCAGAAGAAGATCAGCATGTCGATATCGCCACTGGCAATGAGTGCACCAATCTGTTGGTCGCCACCCAAAGGTCCGCTGAGTAAAGATTTCACAGGCCGGTCGAGGCTATTTTCAAGCAGCTTTCCGGTAGTACCAGTTGCAATCAGCTCATGCCGGGCTAACACTGTTTTATTAAACTCTGCCCATTCTATCAGGTCTTTTTTCTTGTTGTCGTGTGCTACCAAAGCAATGCGTTTACGGGCGCCTAATTTTCTAACTTTAAGCATAAACTAATGTTCTTGGTTGTTTTTTTATATGCGGAACAAGGTAATTGACTTTTGAAAAACTTTAACTCCTCCATGCGAATTTTATTATCGCCTTCAACGTTTTCCACATTCAGGCATAGTAATTGTTAATTGTGAAGTTTTCGATTTTGACCCATTAAATTCAATGAAGAAAGGCGTACTGGTATATTTATTATGCCTGCTCATGTATGTATGTACAGCGCAGGAAGAACCAACGGTATCTCCGTTGGCCAACCACTTTCCTGTAGATACGTCTGCTTTTATTACCGATCTATCTGTAAACATTATAGAAAACGCGCGGGTTACTTTAAACTGGAAACAACCGGAAGATACCTCATTTACATTTGCAGTCATTGAGCGAAGCAGTGGGGGGCGTAATTTTGAAGTGGTGGCCGTTTTGAAGCAAACTGATATAAAGCCCGAGAATGAGTGGATAGATGATGCTCCGCCGAAAGGGCGTAGTTTATACCGGGTTCGTTTTTCCGGTAAAAATGGGCAGCCTGCGTTTTCGAAAGTAGCTGAGACCCTGATTGCAGGTGATATCTCTTTTCGTTTTTATCCCAACCCCGTCGATAATATATTAATCATACGGTCCGAATCTTTGCTCGATGTTCAAATTGTTGATGCAGTGGGTAAGCAACGGGTTGGTATAAACAACCTGCAGGGACTTCACACTATTAATGTCACTTCCCTTGAGAAGGGTATCTATTTTCTGCGTATAAACAATCATACAACAGGTCTTCTTACCCAGGAAAAATTACTGAAGAATTAAAGGAATGGAATTGCGGTTGTTTGCTCAACCGATAATAGCATGCTTAAACGCCTTCCAATTCATAATGTCAATAACTTTCCTGCTTCGTAACCCCACTTTGGAACGGAAGGCTAATTGGTAATGTATAGTAATCTGATTTACTTGTAGTTACAGACATAAATAAAGCATGTATTTATACGTAAAATCAACTATAAAATCTCCGATTTGCCATGGTATTTTTACTATTACCACAAAATGGTATTGCAGATATCAGATTTCAACACTATTTTTACCTCGGTTTTTCATAGGATATTGGATTTTAAAAGCGGGGTTGAATTTCTATTCAGACCCCTTTTTTATTTTATAGAACTGCCGTACTAACCCACCCGATATATTTCATCTTACATAAGAGTTTGTTCCAAAAAAAAATCGTCCCGGGGAACCGGGACGATTTACTTACTAACCCATATAAATTCAACTGAACCAATTTATAAACCAGCAACCAGGCTGTTAAAAGCAGTAATACCGGTTTATTTTGAAGCTGGTATTACTTTGCTGATCATTATACCTATGAAGCTGTTGTTTGCATTTCTTTGATCTTTTCCCTGATCTTTATTTCAATTTCGTTTGATAATTCAGGGTTATCTCCCAATAATTTTTTAACCGCGTCACGTCCCTGGCCGAGCTTATCAGAATTATAGCTGAACCAGCTTCCGCTTTTATTTACAATACCCAGTTCTACACCCATATCCAGTATTTCACCGGTTTTTGAAATTCCTTCACCAAATACTATATCAAATTCTGCAGCGCGGAAGGGAGGAGCTACTTTATTTTTTACCACTTTCACTTTAACCCGGTTACCAACGGCTTCATCACCATCTTTAATTTGAGCCGTACGGCGAATATCCAGGCGAACCGATGCATAGAATTTCAAGGCGTTACCACCTGTTGTGGTTTCGGGGTTACCGAACATAACGCCTATTTTTTCACGCAACTGGTTAATGAAGATGCAAATGGTATTTGTTTTATTAATGGTTGCGGTAAGTTTACGCAGAGCTTGTGACATAAGGCGGGCATGTAATCCCATTTTGCTGTCACCCATTTCGCCCTCCAGTTCACTTTTTGGCACCAGGGCTGCTACAGAGTCAATCACTACCACATCTAATGCGCCTGATAATATAAGGCGGTCGGCTATTTCGAGGGCTTGTTCACCATAATCTGGTTGAGAAATGAGCAGGTTATCTACATCTACTCCCAGCTTTCTGGCGTACAGGCTGTCAAATGCATGTTCCGCATCGATGATGGCGCACATACCACCTTTTTTCTGAGCTTCAGCTATAACGTGTATCGCTATAGTTGTTTTACCGGAAGATTCAGGTCCGTAAATTTCTACGATACGTCCTTTTGGCAATCCCCCGATACCCAGGGCTGAATCGAGGCCAATAGAACCGGATGATATTACCTCCATTGGTTCCGTTGACTTTTCGTTCATCATCATCACACTTCCCTTGCCGAAATCCTTTTCAATTTTATCTATTGT
>DASUVL010000426.1:0-3002 GCA_036379015.1 Niastella sp. | reverse complement strand
CCATCTTCATAAGCGATGTATCGTATTTTATCCTGTACCCAGTAATAAATAGCTTTTATTTTGTCTAAATCGCTGTTAGCGCCGGCGGTAATTTTGGCCAGGGCGGGTTTCAGCTTTTCAGGATCGTTGTTGCACATTTTGTACAACCGGTTATTCCAGTTGAATACATCGGCTGTTTTATCAAATCCCGCTATCGATTCACCTTTGTTTTCGAACGATTTTATCTGTATAATAATATGTGGGTCGGTGTAGGCCCGGCCAATCTGTTTAAATTCACTTTTGTGAGCCGGCAGGTCTTTGAGGGTAAAAACATAGTTAGTAAAACCGCCTTTTGAGGTTTGTTTCTTTTCTATTTTATACCCGTCGAAGCAATAGGGTTTAAAATCTACAGATAACCAATCGGGTACTTTAAATTCAAATACCTGTTCGGCAACGGGGTAGGGTGAATGAAAGAACAACCTGGTCAGGTATTTTGAGTCGGTGTATTCTTTTTTAACCGTAATGCGGGCTACATTTCCTTTATTGCCAAAACGAATGGGATAGTATTGCACGCGGCTATCGTCGAAAAAGATGTTTTCATCGGTCAGTGAACGGTCGATACCCGATCTGCTGGATGTGATGAATTTATTACCGGCTTTAACAGCCTTTGTGAATGTTTTTAAGCGGATGAATTTATTGTAGAATTCGGGGTAGGTGAGGCTTGAATATTTTTTCAGTGAAAGAAATTCCATTACTGCATCTTCCTGTACTACCACCACTTTATCTTTCAGGGAATTAATGCCTTTGTCGAAGGTGAAAATGTGATACGAAGAACGGCAAATTACATTGTCATCTTTGTAAACACGGGCCAGGCGGTCGGCATCTGTGGCATCATCTGAGCTAACCTGTGCATGAGCGAGGTGAAAACAAAACAGGTAAATAATGGAAAGGAAGAGGGAACGGGCCAGGTGATTGCAGCAAATAGCAACAACTGCAGGCCTGATAGGCCTGCTGGCGCCTGGTAGGGGTTGTTTCATTTATACTAAAGGTTTTTGGCAGTGCAATAATTATAAGCAATAATTCCGATACAACGGTGACGCAACTGTATTATTATCCAATGCTGGAAAATAGTTCAAATGTTTCCTGCAAGACCCTTCAAATCCAACGACTTGAAGGCTTTTGTAAATTCTGCCCGCCGGCCCCCCGACGAGTCGGGAGATAAAATTAAAGTGTTTACGGCAACCAGTTTACCTTACCCACACCGCCTGAGTAAACGCGCCGTTTGCTGCAACATCCCAGGCTTCGAGCCGCACCCATTTTCTGCCGGTAAGATCAAGGGATACGTTGAAGGTTTGTTCACCAAAAGACTGGGTATTGTGTAGGGCAATTCGCTCACGGTACACCTTGTTGCCATCACCCGAAATGATCTCGGCATAGTTCATGGGGAAGGTCCATATAAGTTTGAATGAAATTGTTGTTTGTTTGCCATCGGGTGAGAATGATTCACCAGATGACTTTCCATTTACCGTGAACGCAGGTATGAGTACTTCGCCGGTGGAAGAAAAGAATTTACCTTGTTGCAACGCATCAACAATACTTTGCCAGCCGCTTTTGTAATCGGGTAGTTTGTCAATTTTCAGGTAGTTGATGTTCAGGTGGGCATACATTTCATTTTCCGGCTCAATAGTAAACAGGTCCGCTTCTGCGAGTACTTTTTTGCGGTTACCCCAGTTACTCATATCATCCATTAGGTCAAGTACACGTTTGCCAAGAAAGGGCTGCGAAAGGTCGGCTGGCATGGCTTTCCAGGCTGCGCCGAGGAAATGGTCATCCTTGAAAAAAGGGGCCAGTCGGTATTTGTCGGGATAGCCTGTTGAACCTTTTGTGCGGGGATGGGCCGTCCAGGCCAGGCCATTTTCACTTTTCAACAGGTTGAGCATGTCATTTTCATTCGATATCCGGTACACTTTGCCGTAAGTGGCATCGTCGGCTACAAATGGCTGCCCTTCTTTTCTCGACATGATCCAGTAAACAGGTTTAGGAAACAGTTGCAGCCAGTGCCCGCCGAAGAATTCATTAGGCTCTTCGCCCGGAAGCAACAGGAATTTGTTAGACGATAATCTTTCGCATTGTTGAAACAAAGCATGCAATTCCTGTAACCGAAGGCTATCGGGGCCCTTGGGGTGCGCCGTGTAATGAAACTCACCCAGGTGAACAATATCGATTCCGGTTTGCCTGAAAACGTGCATGAAAGCAGGTGTATCGGGAACAGGTTTATTGGCCATTACAACTTTCATGATAAACTCATTATGAAAGTGGCTTGCCATTGTTTTATAGCCGGGGAGTGAAGTGTAGCTATCGTTATTGGTAAATTGTTTTACTTCAGCCAGTGCCATGGATTCGTTTCCGCTGTTGAGTAAAACAAAATAATTTAATCGCTGCCTGGTGCCAGGTGGCGCATTGAACCAGGGTACAAACCGGCGATCGCCATAGAGGTCCTGCCGGATGCCGATCCCATATCCATTTATCAGGTTCCGGTATTGATTACCCGCCCATACGAATTTCAAATTGAATGCTTCATCCAGCGGATAAAAATACTGGTGGGGTGGGGGGAATACGGCCAGGCTGCCCTGGCTGCTTACGCCAATGATGCTTCTGTATTTTACCTGCAGGGCGGTAGCGCTGTCATGGTTGGCCGGCTTTATCGATTGCATTTGTTCCTGCACGTTGCTCCACCCGATCTTTTCCCACAGCGTAGTTTTTGAAACCAGGCCTGCGTCGTATAGGATAGCTGTAGAATCAATATTGGTTACCATAACTGCAGCAATGTTCATCAGGGGGCTTCCGTTGTATAAAGTTATTTCCAGGGTGCCGGTAAACCCGGGCGCCTGTAAAGAATCGATGCTGATCACCGTTCTGGTACCGATGCTGGTGACTGCGGCAGCATGTTTGTTGAGTTCAATTCGGTTTGATGTAAATGGCTTGTTGGGAACTTTGTCGAAGAAAATGTTCCAACCGTTTTG
>DASUVL010000425.1:0-4654 GCA_036379015.1 Niastella sp. | reverse complement strand
CCGCATCTTCTCCTTTAATACCTTCTTTGGCCATTAATGAGGGGTTGGTGGTAACACCGTCTAAGATTCCAAGGTCGTGGGCTTCTTTAATTTGGGCAAGATTCGCTGTATCAATAAAAAACTTCATGATTATTTTAAATTTTTAGATTGCAGATGCAAATTTACGAATTTGCTGTGTTATTAGGCTTATTAAATGAAATGTGTGTGTGAGCAGGTATTTCGAGAGCCATTAATAGTCTAATCGTGTGTAGTTCTGTCGGGAAAATGCATGAGTAATAAATACCCGGAAAAAAAGAAAAAAAGGCAGGCGATTTACATCGCACCGCTACAACCACCTACCCTTGCTGCCTTCCGGCCCTGGGGGGGTTCAGCGGGAGCTGGTCGTGTAAGACCTGCCGCTGCAAATGTAGTAAATTATTGAATATCCAATATTGAATGTTGAATATTAAATGTAGAAGTTGAATAAAAATACTTTTGGTTTTTACTTCATCATTCCACATTCTCCGGTTCAGTATTCAATATTGATTACTGTATCCCCTTGCGACCGTTGAGTGAGCTTACGTGGGTAATACCTACCAGTTCATCGGCCCTACCGGCTAGTGCCCGGTAATACACCAGTATCGTATAATCGTTTTCGGTATCCCAGAAATTTCCTTCGGTAAATTCGTAGGAAGCCTTTCTTTTATTATCTCCCTGGTCAACGGTTACATAATTATAATTATAGTAGCCCTGTTTTAAGAAAAGTGTTTTTTCATATGCCCGGGTCTCGGTGTTGAAACTCATTTTTGCACTGTCGTTAAGGTTGTAGCTGGTCAGCAACCCGGTCAGGAAGAGATCCTTATTGGCAAAGGGAACATTATCGGGTGGTATATAGGAGAAATGTACCGTTGCATAATCAGTTTGCCAGTATGGGTTAATGCTTTCTGTAGTTTCAATGGTGTACATGCCATTAATATCGCGGTAAAACACAAACCGCTGCTGGCTTCTGTCTGCATCGGGTTTTACAAATATCTCTGTAGAGCGGGTATTGTAATTGGCTTTTGCTACGCGATCGCTCTGAAGGCGAAAGCTGCGCAGATCGAGCCAGCGCCATTCTTTACCGCCCGGCATCACGATCTCGGTTTCGGTATTGAAATCAAGCTTTTTACCTGAGAAAAATGTAGGTCTTACATTAATGAGGGCATTATCCCACCGGTTATTTTGCAGAATGATTACTTTTATCTGCTGCAGGTGGTTCATCACCTGTAATTTATCGCTTAAAGCAACCTGGAAGGGGATCTTTTGCCAGGTACGAAAGATCTCGCCATTAAACGGTTGTTGTATCTGCGCAGTAATGCTGGTCTGGTTGTCTACGACCAGGAACCGTTTGGTGAAAGCCAGTTTTGCGGTATCGCCGTTCATAAACACTTTCAGGATATAATTGCCCGAACGTGAGGGCGCGCAGTTATTTTCCGGTACTACGGCAGAGTAATGCGTGTAACGGGTAAACGCAATGGAAGAAATGCGATACGTATTGATGCGTTGTTGTGTAAATCCCTTGATGAAATCAAAAGGGCTCAACATCACAGGCGTCCAGTCGGCATTGCACAACTGGTATGTATAGGAGTAATTTTTAACATTCCCATCGAGGTCGTCGAAATGTAATTCCATTCTTGTAGAACTGTTCAGGTCCATTACCGGGTATCCCAACTGGTTTCCGGAAGGAAATAACTGAGCCGTTTTTATATTAGGAAAGTTTATGGCTTCTGCGATTTGGGCTTTTCCGGCCAGGGAAACTACCAGACCTGTTAACAATGATATGAGAAAATTTTTCATGTTGTACATTTCGTCAGGAATAAAAGTAGGGAAAAAAGGAATAAGGCAACAAGGCAAAAATGAAACGTGAAATCGCAAACATGAATGAGTCAATCGGCAGTCGTGAAACCAATCAAGCATCGTCGACCCTTTCCCGCACAGGCGGGACTAAGGACGCTCGGTCTCTTGGAAGTTCTTCGACTTGCGCCTCCGTGCGCCACCGCTAAAGCTAAGGCGACACGCGGTGCTCCAACGCTGACAGCCGTTCGCCGGAGGCCGAAGCCTATGGCGAAGGCACTCTCCGCCGGTTGGCGGATATGGTGTCGGACGAAGCTCTGGCGCAAGCGTTTAAAGCTTCAGCGACCCCGATGGATCGGAGGACGCTCAGTACCGGGTATCTGGTAACTGGTAACCGGCAACAGAAATTTGTTTTTTGAGATTTTAATATTGTTACTTTTGGTCAACTAAAAAATCAAGCCGGTTGAATATTGCCGCTTTTATAGCACGCCGAATCGCGTTTAATCAACAAAAATCGTTTTCCCGTTTTGTTATCCGGTTGTCAATAGCAGCTACGGTAATCAGCGTTACGGTAATGATTCTGACGTTAACATTTGCCAGCGGATTTCAAAAAACCATCAGTCATAAGGTTTTTAGTTTCTGGGGGCATATTCGCATTCAAAGTTATTATTCAGCCCGTGTTGCCATAGCCGAAGAAACGCCTATACACCGCAGTGATTCAGTAACCGGACTAAAAAAATTATATCCTGCTATTAAAACAGTACAGGCATTTGCTACCAAGAATGCCATTCTCAAAACGGCGGAAACCATAGAAGGCGTATTGTTTAAAGGGGTAGAAAAAGGATACGATTTCAGCAACCTGGACCAGTTTAAAGTAGATGGCCGCTGGCTCTCTTTTACCGATAGCGGTTATAGCAACGAAATAAATCTGTCGGCCTATACAGCCAATTTGTTAAAATTAAAAACGGGCGATCAGGTCCTCATCTACTTCATTCAACCAGGCGCTCCACCCCGACCCCGCAAACTAACCGTAGCCGGTATTTTTAAAACGGGCATTGAAGAATACGATAAACTGATCGCCATTGGCGACCTGAAACTGATACAACGGTTAAATGACTGGGAAGCCAACCAGATAGGCGGTTATGAAATTTTCCTGAAGGATTTCAATAAAATGGATGCTGTTAGCGAAGCCATAGTGCCCGACATACCCATCGGTTTACAAAGCAATACAATTAAATACATCTACCCCAGTATTTTCGATTGGCTGGCTTTGCAAAACAAAACCATTTTCATTGTGCTGGCCATCATGATCGGTATAGCCATATTGAATTTAATTACCTGCTTGCTGATCCTGGTGCTGGAACGCACACGCATGATCGGTTTGCTGAAAGCACTGGGCGCGCGCGATCATACAATACGGGGCGTGTTCCTGTATCATGGCGCTATCATTACTTTCTTCGGATTGTTCCTGGGAAATATATGCGCTTTGTTTATTGCCTGGTTACAACAAAAGACCGGGTTCATTAAATTACCCGAAGACGCCTATTATATTTCGCAGGCGGCCGTTGATGTTGTCTGGTGGCAGATTGCAGCGGTTAATACCGGTACGTTTATCGTATGCTTTACTGTATTATTGATACCCACCATTTTAATTAAGCGCATTCAACCGATTAAAGCGATACAGTTTAGATAACAAACCCCAAACTAACTAACCACCGCTTCTTCCCCATACATCTGATCTTTGAATTTCAACGATGGGGATGGAATAAATTCACCCAACCCCAACTGGCTCCATTTTGCATCCACTGAAGTTATGGTTGTATCATTGGCTACAATGATGTTCGGCCAGTCGCGCTGAAAATCGTCGAGCGCTGCCGTTTTAATAGTACCATCGAAGCCCATGCAGGCCCAGGTTTTACCAGGTATTTGCCTGGAAGGTTGTTGTACCAATATGCTATCCCTGCGGGGATCGAGGTTGTTACAGAAACGCCATAAAGCAACCGGCAGGTCATTGGCATCAACGGTATGTTCTACATACAATACCATTTTAATGCCTTCTATCATACCGGTGGCGCATACTTGTTGATGCAGCTCGCGAATGTGGGCTTTCCGATTCTTTTCTACGGATATGATCAAACAGGGAATATGAATGGCGGGCAACGCATCGTTGATCCCTTTTATTTCGGGGAACTGTTGTATCAGACGTTTTTTATCGAACTGTGTGCTTAACACCGGGAACGCAAAGGCGGGATCGGTTTCTTCGTCGTATTTCTTTGTTCCATCAAGGCACATTTTGCCACCAAAGCCCAGCTTGCTGCAACTGTGATCCAACACATCCATGGGGCCTTGTGAAAGATTTATATCAGTAGCCGGATTCAAATTGGCAAAAACATATTCCGCCAGCTTTTCGTAATCCTGAATTTTTACACCTTCATCGACCAGCACCAGTATTTTGTTAAACATCATTTGTCCTGCGCCCCACATGGCATTCATTACTTTTTGTCCCTGTCCCGCATACTCCTTTTTAATTTGTGTAATCACCAGGTTATGAAAAACGCCTTCTACCGGCATATCCATATCAATGATCTCGGGTACCATCGTCATTTTAATGGGGGCCAGAAAAATACGTTCTGTAGCCTTACCCAGCCAGGCATCCTCCTGCGGGGGAATGCCTACAATCGTCGCGGGGTAAACCGGATTCTTTTTGTGTGTAATGGCCGTAATATGAAAACGAGGATACCAATCGGGCAATGAATAATAACCGGTATGGTCGCCAAACGGACCTTCCCAAATGAGCTCATCGTTGGGATCAACATATCCTTCTATCACAAAATCGGCATCG
>DASUVL010000424.1:0-2008 GCA_036379015.1 Niastella sp. | reverse complement strand
CATGCTATCAACAGGTATCGAGTTAGGCACCTGTATATAACAATCTTTGTCAAAACGCAGCGTCCTGAGCGTCCTTCCACTACGCTCAGGAGAACCCCCATTGATCCTACGCCTAGCCGAAGTCATAATCAACCCATTATTCTCAAAACCCGAGCCGTCAACCACCACACTGTCATTGGGCGCAACCGCCGATAGATCAAGTAAGGCCGTCTCTATATTGCTACTATATACTTTAAATAATTTGCCTGCATTATTTACACGAAGTGTTTGCACACCTGTCCTTTTTGCCGGCACAATCTGTGCAACATGCTGTATAGCTCCTGGCTGCAAAGAGATGGTGTCTGTACAGATCAATGAATCGTTTATGCTTACAGGAATATAAAATGTATGGGGTTCCCCATCGGTATTCTGTACATTGAAAGTAATCAACTGCGATTCACCGGTACGGATAACCGGTTTTATTACCAGTTCGCTGATTGCAGGCTGAAGGGTGACCTCTGTTGCGGACCGTTTTACGTCAATTTCTTTGGCTATTGACCCGTCAATTTGTATGCTGGCTTTTCCAAAGGGATACAAACGGCACAATACAGAGTCTGTAACTGTTGCATTACCCGGCACCAGGCAATTCTTTTGCGCATATACTTTTCCATTTACAAACAGCGTTACATTTTTTGTACCTGTGCTTCCTGTGTTTTGCAACGTAAAATGTACCCATACAGGTTCATGCGGCGTTACACTATTTTTTGACAACGAATAATTAACCAGATGAAAGCTGGGGTTGCTTACAGTTTCTGAAATGCCGGTTAAACTGGTGTCAGACGCCCATTCGGTATGCGGCACAGAATCCATCTTGAAATCCATTTCACCCCCCTGTACAAGCATGGCATGCGATAACCATAAGCGGTGGTAAGGCACGCCATTTAGTAATACATTTTTTACATAACTGTTTTGTACAGAAGCATTGACTCCCCTGATCACATATTGTTTCCCATTATTAAGATGAATAGTAACCGATTTGAAAAGTGGCGAACTAATAGCATATATAGCACGGCCGGGACATACAGGATAAATGCCCATAGCACTAAAAATAAACCAGCTACTGGTAGAACCCAGGTCATCATTACCCGGCAATCCACCGGGTGTTGCGCTAAAGCGGGTACGCATTATTTTTTGCACCCATCGCTGTGTTTTATAGAAAGAATTCGTATAATTAAAAAGGTAAGGAACATGAAAGATGGTTTCATTATCAAACACCAGCTTATCAGCAACAAGTGCTGAATCGAGCCTGGAAACAAATGATTCATCGCCTCCCATTATATTCACCAGGTCTTTTGCGTTGTGCGGTACAAAATAGGAATATACCCACGCATCTCCTTCTTTATAGCCAAAAGTACCGGGATGTAATTTGTATTCATTTCCATTACGTGGTAATAAGAATAATTCCTGCGTATTAAAGAGGTTGCGATAATTAAAAGCTCCCTGTATAAAATGATCATAGGTGGCGGAATCGTGCATTGCCTGTGCAAACTGAGCCAATGCCCAGTCATTGTATGCATATTCAACGGTTCGGGTAACCGATTCGGGATATGAAAATGGAATGTAATGCAGTTTGCGGTAAATTTCCATATCGGATTGAATAAAAGGCGCCCCTGCCATGTTTTTTTTCATGGCATTTAATGCCAGCAAACCATCCGAAACTTTTATTCCTTTTAGCCATGAATCGGTAATAATGGCAATGGCGTGATTACCGGTCATAGACTCTGTTGGCAGGTAGCCGGTTTGCCGGTAAATATCGAGCATCGATTCAACCATATCTTTTTGCCTGTCGGGGAATAACAAGCACAGCAAAGGATGTAACGTTCGAAAAGTATCCCAGGGAGAAAAGGCGCTGTATTGATGGGCGCCTGTCGTTTGATGAACATGTCCATCGGCACCCCGGTATTTTCCGTTTGCATCCGAAACGATCCAGGGAACCAATAACGCATGATATAACGCCGTATAAAAAATG
>DASUVL010000423.1:0-5871 GCA_036379015.1 Niastella sp. | reverse complement strand
AATGATCAGCTTAACGTGCAGCGGGTTATAGGCCTTGAGTTGCGTGCGGATCACTTGCTCACGGTTGCCGCCAGGTTTGATGTGGGTGATCACCACCGGAAAGTCTTTAAGCGCTTCCGTGCCAGAAAGCGACGCCAGGTCCTGTAGTTCTTGCATCAACCAGTGCGGCGTAAGGTGCCCGAATAATTGTTTATCCGGTTGTTCATTGGAGAAGGACGTTTCAATAAATAGCGCTTTTAATTTTTTTGCTTTCACCAGAGGCGCAACCTGTAGCCATAACTGGTGCATTTTATCGGAATGCTCCACTGAATCTGCACCGGTATCGCCCAGGTACAACAAATACGTCTCTTTGTTCCGCACCAGGAAAGCGGTGCTTTGATTAGGATTTGCATGGCTGAGTACAAAAGCCGTTACCTGTATGCCGGTATTTTGCAGCGGCGTTTCGATACCAGGAGTAAGCATGGAGTAATGGTATTTACCAAGAGCGGGCTTATCGCCTTCGTTGGCGAAATTGGCCCAACTTTTCCAGGTGAAATATTTATCCTTCAGCACATCCAGGCAATAATCGAGGCCATAAATGTTTTTGGCGCTATCGTCTGGCGAATTGATGACCATGCCGGCCAAATGGTCAAGGTGCGCATGTGATATGAGATAGCCCTTGATATTTTTCTGTAACACATCTGCCGCGGTGCCGGGTAAAAGTTTTGCCTGTATGGCTTTTTCAATGCCGTAATGCAATGTGCCTGCATCGAGGCATACATACGCATCGCTGCCCTGCGGTGCGATCATATAAGCAGATAGATTGCTTTCATCTGTACCGCCTTTTACGCCAAGTGGAATTACCTTGAATGAAGTTTGAGAAAATGCGGTGTGGCAAAACAGCAGGCATACGAACGTAAGAATAGTTAAAACAGGCTTCATGGCCTAAAACTACAGATATTACGGGTTAATAAAAATGCCCCGTTGCTATTATTCATTTTTCTCCTTCCAATCCACTATTTTAAACTTTTCACCGGCGAATTGCAGTAACCCGTTTTTTAACACGCAGCTGCCGGTTACCTGAAGTACCTGGTTCTCATTTTTAAATAAGGATAGCTGGTCATTGTGATTCAATTCGGCCTGCCCCCGACCAACCATAAAACGATAGCTCAATCTTTTGGTTTTCGGATCGTAGCGCATATACGTTGTTCCCGGATTCGCATAATTATGATATGTATAGATGGTAAAGTTATTATCGTATTGATCGGGAGGATAAAAGGGCCATTTATCTGTACATTTGAGTGACATGTATTGAATAGAATCTTTTTCAACAGAGAACTGGGTTACGGCATAATACTCTTCTGTGTGAGCAGAACCACTCCTTGACCAATAATGTTGAAGGACCATATAGGTAAATGCAGCTGTTTTGTAGATGCCTGTTACCGGATCTATATCTTCTTCCAAATTCAGGCGTTTGCCATTTTTAAAATGCAGGTACGTATGGTATATCTCATTACCGTACAGTCCACCGCCACTGCCTTCTATAATATAGATCTTAAAAGCCGAATCAGGGGCGTAGTGGACTTTCCCTCCGCCATATCCCATACGGTATTCATTAAGGAGACTATCAATTATTTCGTCTGTATAGACGATGCTGTCACCAGGTGTTTCAATCAAATTCCTGTTTAATTGCGTTGCGTATTGCTCGATCTGAAGGGAGTCTTCCTGTGACATTTGCTGACTATAACCTGAGCCAGGATATAAAGCGGTTAATAAAATAAGGAACAATAAAAGAGGGGTGCGTATAACTAGTGGCATAATGAATTATTTTCTGTCAACGGGTTGTCAATCAGTTCCTGTCCTTACTTGCCGGTGTCGGCATTTCCTTTATTACGATCGTTCCGTCTTTTTGTATGGTAAGCGTGGCCGACAATTGCCGTAAAGGACCAAGCTCATCGTTTTCGTGCCAGCATTCTCCTAGAACTCTAATCTTGTTGTCGTTCATAAAATCTGCATCCCGGCGATAGTGGGGCTTTCATACTTGTACTTTGCAACAAAATAGAAAGCCTTCCGGGTATTGTATAGGACCGGATGCAATTTTAACTTTAGTATAGTATAATGGCGGGTGTTATTATAAAACTATTCTATATAATATAAAACAAAAATGTGCCACACCTTGGGGGTATGACACATTCTAAACGGGGCTTTAGGGGTTACAATATCTCTTCCAGTTTTTTAAGCAGGGCTTCGCCGCGTAAATGAACCGCTACGATCTTACCCTGCGGATCTATTAGAAAGTTCATTGGAATACTTTGAATGCCATACAACTTTCTCATGTTGTCGCCTTCTTCACCGGAGAGGGTGGCTACCTGCGTCCAGGTAAGCTTATCCTTGATAATAGCAGCTACCCATGCTTTGCGATCGCCCGGCTTTTCAAGCGAAACGCTGATCACCGTGAAGTTCTTATCTTTAAAACGGTCGTAAGCCTTTATGACGGTCGGATTTTCATAACGACAGGGTATGCACCATGATGCCCAGAAATCGAGCAGTACATACTTTCCTTTGAATGATGATAACTTAACCGGATTGCCCAGGGTGTCGTTCAACACAAAATCCTCTGCCGGTTTGCCTGGTCCTAATTTGAAGGCTGTCTCGATCAGCTCGCCCATTTGTTTGCCGACAATCGTCTTTTTCAAGGGATCTGCCAGTTTATTGTACAATGCCGACATCGTTTCTTTATCTTCTGCCAGTGACTTTGCAGTCACCTTTTCTTTTAATAATCCCAGCGACACATGTGAGGCGGGGTTGGCTTTCAGGAAGGCTACTTCAACACTGTCGATCTGCTGTTTAATTCGCTCATTCACGGCGCTATGCATTTTCCTTGTTGCCGTATCCTTGGCTATAGTCGCATGTAACATGCTGTTATAAGATTCCTTTTCCTTTTCTTCAAAAGGTTTCAGTTTTGCCTGCAACGCCAGGAGATCTTTCTGTGACTTGCCGGGAGCCTTGATAACAGCCTTTTCCAATGGTAAACCTTCCAATGTAACCAGACCGCCTTCAATAAAGAACTCCCGTTTTTCATTGAATGCCCAGGGAATGGCTTTCCGAACCTCTTTAGTGGTAGCAATAGTGAGCGATGCGCGGGCAGGGTCTATGATGGTTCCTTCTATCGTAAAAACACCTTCTTTTATAACAGCTGCCGTGTATACATTTTTAACTCCATTGAAATAGGAGAGTGTAACCTTTTCACCATTCCTGGTGGTGTCTTTCAAATTCCATTTTACCTGGAAGGCCGTTTGCGCAGAAAGGGATAGGGAGGCGCCGGTCATCAAACTTAATGCAACTATTGCTTTAACTGTATTCATACCTTTTTTTATTTTGTTTTTACGGAACAGCCTTTAGTTTACGGCTCTCCAGTTCATGTCTTTTATTTTAATTAAACCATCCCAGTCAGATCTGTTAACCGGGGAAATGGTTATGGTATTGGGATCGGTACCTACCATATAACGGCGCAGTCTACCTTTTGTGCCGGCATTATACGTTGCAATGTACAGGGCATTGGTAGCAAAGTCGATCTGGGTATCGAATTTGAGCATGGTGATCTCGTCTACTATTTCAGGAAACGTGTAGGCTTTTTCGAGTCCCATGTTATAATCGTATGCATGCAACACGTTGCCTACTGCATAAAATACCACCGTACGTTTTGAAGAGAATGCATAAAAACTGGCTTTGTCAAAATCGGTGGCTATTGGTTTCACCGTATACATATCACGCTTTTGTGGCGTGGCGCCGCTTGCGAAAAATTTATAGATATAGTGATTGTTGCTGTTGTCTTTCATAATGGCAAAGGAGTTACCGTCGGTAGAGCCGCCGTCGGTATTGCGTGTATTTTCACCATACACCAGGGTACGGCCTACTGCTGCCTGGTTCCAGGGGAAAATATCTCCCGCATTATCTGCCAGTACCACGGATACAGTGTTTCCAAAAGCGGTGTAATTCATGAAGCGCTGGTTTTCGGTATCGTACCACATGAAAGAATTCAGGGCATTAATAGAATACCAAAGGAAGGGCGCTGCTTTGAACAGCTTGCTGAAATTGCCTTGCTCCCGGTTAGCGGGGTTCTGGTAAAAATCACCACCCGCGAGGAAAGCGCTTGTAGGAAAGACATTGCCGTCGCTTGTCATCATGACACGGGAGTACGTATTCCCTACGCCGCCCGCCCTGTCTTTGAGCTGTGGCGCATACAGGATGGGGGTAAGACTTTGCTTGTTCAGTGGGTCGGTTAAATCAACGATGCTGCCAAAATTTTTTGAAGTAGTGCCCAGCATCTTTTGGCGGTTAATATAGTATGACCCGCTCTTTGTCATTACCCACACTCTTCCGTATTTGGTTGAAGTGTCCTTGTTGCCGTTGTGCACAATGGTAACAGGGCCCTGCAATGCGGGCAGGCCACTGTTGCTGAGTATGCCGCGCACTACCACCGTATCAGTCACCATGCTGATCATATCTACTTCAGCGTTCCCGTTTTCACCCGTACCCATCAACATAAGCCCGGTCGAATAACGGGTGCCCACTTTTAGCGTAGTGCCCTTTTTCCATTCTACCCCAGTTTCCTGGTCTACTACCCGAAGATAAAGGGAGTAAGTATCCGGATTCACATTGATCCGGTAATCGAGTATGGCTGCTCTTCCCAGCGTATCGATCACCGTTGTACTCTTGTACAGGATCCAGTAGTAAGAAAAACGGTCAGGATCTACCGTTTGTTCGGTCATTTTTATTGCAGGCTCAATATGCAGTACGTCAAAGTCGAGAATGGCCGAGTAGTTTGCTGCCATGCCGGTTATGGTAACCTCATTGATAGCTTTGTAATCATAATTTCCCTTGTCTTTATAACAAGCGCACAGAAAACTTATAAAAGCAGTAAGTATGATTATGCTGAATCTTTTCATTTTAAATTGCTTTGGCGGTTAAGGGTTAAGACTAATACGGAACACCAACAATGGAAGTCCAGGGAACGCTACCACAAAACATCAGTCTTCCGTCATCTTCCTTTACAGGTGTACCGGCATTGAACTGATCAATGAGGTAACGTGCCATTTCCGAAGCGATCAGGTTACTCAGCACTGGGGTCATCGTTTCAGGCGTACTGAAGTCTTCATATTTCAGGTTAAACAGTTGAAACATCAGCTTTATTTTTTTAGGGGTAAAGGCGCCCCATGAGCCAGTCTCCCTTTTGGTGCCGGGTGCTAACTGGCCAGGCCAAACCACCGGTTGTACCATCAGGTCATTTACATTGATTGTATGCAACGTGGCATCCCAGGCCGTGTCGTTACCACGACTTGTTAAACCCAGATCGGGGATTGCCTTCCAGTCGGGAAAAGCCAAACCGAAATGCTCATTGGCAACCAGCCGAAGGCCGATCTTTTTATTCTCCAACTTCATGTCTGCTGTGCGTTTCAGTGTTACCGGTATATAGCCTTCGATAGCGTTAGCCGGAATAATTACTGTTTCGGTCAACGGCAAATAATGCACGCCTGCCTGGGCATTGGTGGAGTCAGGATTCACCTCTACCCTGAATGGCCGGTCATAGTCTTTAACAGGGCCGGTGATCATCACTTTTATATTCACCGACAGTTCCTGAACGTTGTCCAGGTACTTTACAAATTCAACATTTGTATAAGGGCGGTGAGGCCATGTTGATGGGGCTGCGTAATAAGGGCCACTCCGCACGGCGAAATACACACCTTCCATTCCTTCATATCCCATCATTTCCTTTTTGCAGGATGCCAGCGACAATCCTGTCGCCAGCAGCACCAACATATATTTGATTCTTTTCATTGTATACTCTTTTAATAAATTTTGAGATTTCGGGATTTGGAGATTTTTCGATTT
>DASUVL010000422.1:0-4958 GCA_036379015.1 Niastella sp. | reverse complement strand
AACGGCGACGATACTTGTCAGGGTTTTTTGGATAGATCTCATATTATATTGTTTTAGTAAAGACTGGGTTATGCCAAGTCCACAGCTTTCAAATTGTGTACCACAATGATAATTAAAAGCTATTCACTTGATAATGAGGCGCAAATATCTTAAAGGATATTCAACTTTCCTACTGTTTTTTTGTTGTTATCTTTGACAAATTATTTAGTAAAATTGCAAGGGTTAGTGTAATTTCCCACACACAATTTAAAAGGCGTACGTACATATGGCAGATGTGAAAGTTAAAAAACCGGCCCAAATAAAAAGCGAACAAGCGGACCGTGTTGAAACTGATGAAGCAATACATGTATTTGGGGCAAGGGTTCATAATCTTAAGAATATCGACATTAGTATTCCTAAAAATAAACTGGTAGTAATAACGGGTATCAGCGGCAGTGGTAAATCATCGCTCGCCTTTGATACGATATATGCGGAGGGGCAGCGCCGTTATATGGAAAGTTTCGGTGCCTACGCCCGTCAGTTTATTGGTGATATGGAACGACCCGATGTAGATAAGATTACAGGGTTGTCACCCGTGATTTCCATTGAACAAAAAACAACCAATAAAAACCCACGATCAACTGTTGGAACTATTACAGAGGTGTACGATTTCCTGCGGCTTTTGTTTGCCCGCGTTGGGGAGGCCTATAGTTACAATACGGGGAAAAAAATGGTCAAGTTCAGTGAAGAAGAGATCGTTGATAACATCTACAAAAAATTTAAAGGAAAGAAAATAACCTTACTGGCGCCCCTGGTGCGGGGGCGTAAGGGACATTATCGCGAGTTATTTGAGGATATTCGAAAAAAAGGATATCTAAAGGTGCGTGTTGATGGCGAAGTAAAGGACCTTGTTCCCAAAATGCAGGTTGACAGATACAAGATACACGAGATAGAAGTGGTTATTGACCGTATGGCTGTAACTGATGATATGAAAGTGAGGTTAAGTCAAAGCGTGCAGAAAACGTTGCAAATGGGTAAGGAGTTGATGTTTTTGTTGGTGCATGATGCTGCACCTGCTTCCAATGCAAAAAATGGAAAAGCTGCAGCTGAAATACTTGTGCAATATTCCCGGCAATTAATGTGTGAAGAAACCGGTATCAGTTATGAAGAGCCTTCTCCTAATAGTTTCTCATTTAATAGCCCGTATGGAGCTTGTCCTACCTGTAAAGGGCTCGGCAATGTATACCAGATCAGCATGGATGCTATTATTCCCGATGATACAATAAGCATTAATGACGGTGGCATTGCGCCGCTGGGCGAAGAAAGAGATAATTATGTATTTAGTCAGGTGCAGCGGTTGGCAAAAAAACACAAGTTTAGCCTGGATGTTCCCGTAAAAGATATGCCGAAGAAAGCGCTGAACCTGGTTTTATATGGTAATGAAACCGGATCGCAGGAAGAGGAGCATTTGGATTTTGATTCTATTAGCCCTGATGCAAATATGTATACCGAGGAGTTTGAAGGAATTGTACCGCAATTGAAAAGGTGGTTTGCCGCCAGTTCTAGTGATTCAGTGCGTCAATGGACAGAACAATTCATGGAATTAAAAACCTGCACCACCTGTAATGGGGCCCGACTTAAAAAAGAAAGCCTGTGGTTTAAGGTAGATGAAAAAAATATTTCCGAACTCAGTGAGCTGAATCTTGATAAACTGATAGTATGGTTTAAAGGCATTGAAAAAAGATTGTCGAATAAACAGAATGCCATTGCCAAAGACGTATTGAAAGAGATCAGGGAACGGTTACAGTTCCTGCTGGATGTTGGCTTAACTTATCTTACGCTGAACCGCGCATCGCGTACACTCAGTGGTGGTGAATCGCAACGTATACGACTGGCTACCCAAATAGGTTCGCAACTACAGGGCATTACTTACATATTGGATGAGCCAAGCATTGGTTTGCATCAACGCGATAATCACCGGTTAATAGAAGCATTGAAAAACCTGCGCAATATTGGAAACAGTGTGCTGGTTGTAGAACATGATAAAGATATTATGCTCGCAGCCGATCACCTGATTGATATTGGACCAAAAGCCGGTTTTCATGGAGGAAGAGTAGTAGCGCAGGGAGAACCAACAGCCATGCTGAAATTAGATACGCTTACATCTGCTTTTTTGAATGGTATCCGTGAAATTGCCGTGCCTAAAGAACGAAGAATGGGTAATGGAAAGGCGCTTGAATTAATTGGCGCCAATGGTAATAACCTGAAACAGGTATCCGCCAAGTTCCCCCTGGGCAAGTTTATAGTGGCAACCGGTGTAAGTGGCAGCGGTAAATCAACGCTCATCATTGAAACGCTTTATCCTATTCTAAGCAAGCATGCTTTCAATTCACGCATGACGCCACTTGCCTATAAAAATATCAAGGGGCTGGAGCATGTAGATAAAGTGATTGAAATTGATCAGTCGCCTATTGGCCGTACGCCCCGTAGCAATCCGGCAACCTATTGTGGCTTTTTTACTGATATAAGAACGTTATATGCGGCGGTGCCCGAAGCCAAGATCCGTGGGTATAATGCCGGCCGGTTTTCATTTAATGTAAAGAACGGTCGTTGCGATGTATGTGAAGGCGGCGGTATGCGGGTGATAGAAATGAACTTTTTACCCGATGTGTATGTACATTGCGAAAAATGCCAGGGTAAACGATATAACCGGGAAACACTTGAGATACGATATAAGGGAAAAAGCATCAGTGATGTATTGGATATGACCGTAGAGGAAGCCGTTGAGTTCTTTCAAAACGTACCTTATTTATACCGGAAAATAAAAGTGCTGGAGGAAGTTGGGCTTGGGTACATTACACTGGGGCAGAGTGCGGTTACTTTAAGTGGGGGAGAAGCGCAACGGGTGAAGCTGGCAACCGAGTTATCGAAAAGAGACACGGGTAAAACATTTTACATTTTAGACGAACCTACTACCGGATTACATTTTGAGGATATTCAGCATTTGCTCGATGTATTAAATAAACTGGTTGACCGTGGCAATACGGTGCTGGTGATTGAGCATAACATGGATGTAATAAAAGTAGCTGATCATATTATTGATCTGGGGCCTGAAGGTGGAGATGGCGGCGGACAAATTTTGTTTGAAGGAACACCTGAGGACCTGGTGAAAGTAAAAGCAAGCCATACCGCGAAGTTTTTAAAAGCAGAATTAAAATAATTGACAATGGAAAGAGTAATTATTGATATGGATGAGGTGATTGCTGATCCAATGGGTGCTATGATAACATGGTATGAGAAAGCGTATGGGCTGCCGGTTGATTTCTCCAAAATGAAAGGATCGTGGTTGCTCGGATTTCCCGAACAGCATCATGCCCTGGTACGGGAGCGATTATATGAACCTGGGTTTTTCAGGAACCTGCCCCTGATGAAAGATAGTGTTGACGTATTGAAAGAAATGAATAAACGCTATGAAATTTTCATCGTATCAGCCGCTACCGAGTTTCCCAATTCGTTAAAAGATAAGCTGGATTGGTTACTGGAACATTTCCCGTTCTTTTCCTGGAAGCAACTGGTATTGTGTGGCGAGAAGCGTATGGTGTACGGCGATCATATGATAGATGATCATGTACGTCACCTGCAATATTTTAATGGAAAGAAGCACTTGTTTACCGCTGCTCATAATAAAGATATAACCGGTTACGACCGGCTTAATAACTGGCAGGAAGCTGCTGGCTTTTTTTTACAATAATCACCTTACGTTATTTACCGATACAGGGGTTGGCCTACATGCCGACCCCTTTTTTTTATGCATAACACAAAAAGCAGAACGCATAACGCGAAACGCAGAACGCAGAACTCCAGTTTTAAGCGTTAGGCGTTACGCATTGAGCGTTGGAGTAGGTATAAAAACAAGTAGCCGGCAATTGTTCATCGCCGGCTACTGAGGATACTGGAATTAACCAGAAGAAATTAAGGCCAATAAGCAAGCGCAGGGAGTGATTAATAAAATCTTTGTGTTTCAGGGTACTTAATAAATAGGGAACGGATCAGGTTTTGACTCAACCGGATATATGGATTTTACTAATTTCCCTGCTGCTTATTGGTTTATAAGTTGTGGTAACAAAGAGCTTTTTTGTTGCTGCCGTTGCCGGCAACAAGATTTATCGTATGATCACCTGCCCATTCTCGATCCGTTCATCATCGCTAAACACTTCGAACAGGTAATTGCCTTTTTCAATATTGTCAATAACAGTGGTTTGCTTGCCCTTAATATTCGCCTGTTTGATCAGGGTTCCTGCAACGTCGAATAAAAATAGCTGGTATACTTTTTCCTCAGATCCACGCACACTAAAAAATAGTACATCGTGCTCAGCGTTCGGATACAACTTAATTCTGTGCTTTTTACTGGTAATTTGTTTTTGTACCAGGATTGTATCGATTGAATTAGTAGGTACTGGTAAGGGACAACCGAAGGAAGTATATGTACCTGTTGACAATAGCACTATTGTAAACAGTACGGGTAAGTTACGGATATTAAAACGCTTTCCTACGGTTTCACTTGTGTTCATGGGTTCGTTCGAATTGGCTACCTCGTTAGAGGCCAAATGTTTTCAAAAGGGTACGGATCAACAGTATCTTGAATACGGAAATTGTAACAATTAGAATCTAACCGGGCAACGGGTTGAGCTGCTATAGCTGTTTCCTTTACCTAATCTAATACCTAATTTTGCGTTCACAGAGAAATATGCATCATTATTGGTAGCGGTTCCTCTTTTTGCACCGGCTGCATATGGAGTAGTAGCTCCATTGTTTCCGCTCTTATTTGCCATTCTTTGGGCCAGTTGTGCCTGAGCCAGCGATAAATTAGCATAAAAAGCAGAATTTTCAATATAGGTAGTGCTTACGTCGTCAATATAATCAGTAAACGTTGTTCTGTGAAGAATTTCAAGGCCAATGTTCACTGTTTCACTGAGGAA
>DASUVL010000421.1:0-7467 GCA_036379015.1 Niastella sp. | reverse complement strand
TTCTGTTCAATATGAAGAAGAAAAGAAATGGGACAACCTTGAAATAAGAATTTATCCCGGCGCAAACGGGAAATTTGTTTTGTACGAAGACGAGAATGATAATTACAATTATGAGAAAGGGGTTTTTTCAGCGATAACTTTCACCTGGGATGATGCAAAAAAGACTTTGATCATCGGCGATAGAAATGGTTCGTTCCCGGGAATGCTTAATGAAAGAAAATTTAACATGGTGATCGTAACGAGCCAGGCCAACAAGGTAGTCACCTATACAGGGAAAAAGATGGTTGTAAAATTTTAAGAAGCAAACAAAAGGCAAACAAAAGTATGAAGAGTCAGTTAGTTCTTGTAATGCTGTTTTCGGCTTTCAGCAGCTTGGTATTTGGGCAAAAAGCAGTATTTCAATCTCCGGATCAAAAGATCGTTGTAGGACTTTTCCCCAGGCAAAGCAGTGATATTGGTGAGTGGTACATCAAAGCATCTTACAATAACAATGGAGAAATTAGAGAAGCTATTCCCCGTATTGATGTAGGTTTATCACGCAGCGACCAGGACTTTTCAAAGGAATTAAAATTTTTGAAAGCAGGAAAACCAATTTTAATTAAGGAAGAATACGCTGCGCTTCACGGCAAAAAATCTGTTTGCAAAAACGCTGCGAATGAGGTGGTCGTCTCTTTTGAAAATCCAACGAAAGCAAAACTGAATATCATCATCAGGGCTTACAATGACGGCATTGCTTTTCGCTATGAGTTTCCCGACAAGCAGGGAAACTTTGTTGTAAAGGATGAATTAACAGCTTACACCATTCCCTCAGCAACCACGCGGTGGCTGGAAAAATGGAGTCCTGCCAACGAAGGTCTTTACACTGCAATGAATAAGGACAAAACCCTTTCAGGCGAATGGGGTTATCCGGCACTTTTTAATACAGATAATAAAGATTGTTGGTTCTTATTGCATGAAGCGGATGTGAACAGAAATTACTGTGGCACCAAATTGAGCAATGCGGCTGATTCTTCCAGATACAAACTAACTTTTCCAAATCCAAAAGATGGAAAGGGATTGGGAGCATCCACACCTTCCATAACGCTTCCCTGGAAATCACCCTGGCGGGTTATCATTATGGGAACACTTGCCGGTATAGTGGGGTCTACTTTAGTGAATGATGTTGCTGAGCCATCGGTTATAAAAAATACAAGCTGGGTGAAACCCGGAATAGCCTCATGGAATTATTGGTCAGGCAATCATGGAACCAAAGACTATAAAACTGTTTGCGAGTTTGCAGATCTTGCTGCTGAAATGGGCTGGCCTTATACACTGCTCGATTGGGAGTGGGATGCCATGGGTAATGGGGGTAAGCTGGAAGATGCGGTAAAGTATATCGGGTCAAAAGGCATAAAACCATTGATCTGGTACAATTCAGGTGGACCGCACACCAATGTTTCCGCCACACCCCGTGACCGGATGCTTACACATGAAAACCGGGTGGAAGAATTCACTAAGCTGAAAAAACTGGGATTTGCCGGCGTGAAGGTGGATTTCTTTGAAAGTGAGAAGCAGGACATGATCAAATATTATCTCGACATTTTAGAAGATGCAATTCCATTTGAAATGATGGTTTACTTCCATGGCTGCATTGTACCAAGAGGGTGGGAGAGAACATACCCGAACCTGATGACACACGAAGCCGTGCGTGGCGCCGAGTGGTACAACAATACACCTGATTTTACAATGCCTGCACCGGAACATAATGCCACGCTTCCATTCACCCGCAACGTGGTTGGCCCCATGGATTACACACCGGTTACTTTTACCAATTCACAATATCCGCATATCACATCTTTTGGGCATGAATTGGCATTGAGTGTATTGTTTGAATCGGGCATGCAACACATGGCTGACAGACCCGAAGGCTATTATGAGCTACCCGATGCAGCCAAAACATTTTTAAAGCATGTGCCCAATGTGTGGGATGATACCAGATTGCTGGATGGTTATCCCGGTAAGGAGGTGATCATGGCCCGCCGCAAAGGAAATGATTGGTATATAGGCGGCATCAATGGAGAGCAAAGAGAAAAAAAGAAAACAGTAAAATTTGATTTTTTACCTGATGGCGTAAAATATAAACTGACATTGATTGCAGATGGTAAACACGATAAAGCTTTTGCAACGCAATATTTGGTGGTAGATAGATCAGGTTCTGTCGATGTAAAGTTGATTCGCAGGGGTGGGTTTGCTGCGTCGTTGATTCCAATGCAATAGGATCTTAACAGAATTATTCAGGTCTTAAAAATGACTTCTATGCGTATTGTTGCTGTATCGTTCATGCTATTCCTGCTTGCTGTCACCAAACAAATAAATGCGCAGTCCGGTCTCAGCTTATGGTATGATAAACCGGCTGCAGAGTGGGTAGAGGCCCTGCCGGTTGGGAACGGTCATATAGGCGGAATGGTTTTCGGGCGGGTTGAGGAGGAACTTATTCAGTTGAATGAAAGTACGCTTTACAGCGGCGGCCCGGTAAAACAACAGATCAATCCGGATGCCTTTCAATATCTTACCCCAATACGGGAAGCATTGCTGAAGGAACAGGATTATTCAAAGGCAAACGAACTGGCCAGAAAGATGCAGGGTTATTATACCGAATCGTATCTGCCGCTGGGCGACCTGATAATAAAACAAAACCTGCACAATGCAGTTCCTTCTGCCTATTATCGTGATCTTGATCTGCAAAGAGCCATTGGAACAACGCGGTTCACTGTTAATGGAATAGCCTACAAGCGTGAAGTGTTTGCCTCGGCGCCAGGTAACATTATGGTAATTCGCGTTACGGCTAACCGTAAAGGCGTCCTGAGCTTTGACGTGTTGGCAAAAAGCCAGTTGCATTACCGGTTGTCTGTTTCGGGCAATGATGAATTATTAGTAAATGGAAAAGCACCTGCACATGTAGATCCCAGTTATTATAATCCAAAAGACAGGGAGCATATTGTGTATAAAGATACCACCGGTTGCAACGGCATGCGGTTTCAATACCGCATTAAAGCAATAGCAAAAGATGGAAAAGTGGTTGTAGACACATTGGGTATTCATGTAAAAAATGCCAGTGAGGTCATCCTGTATATAGCGGCAGCTACCAGCTTTAATGGCTTTGATAAATGTCCTGATAAAGAGGGAAAGGATGAAAATGCCATAGCTGCTACTATCATCAATAATGCAATAAAGAAACCCTATGCTTCTTTATTGCAGCATCACATTGAAGATTATCAGAAATATTTTAATCGGGTATCCTTCATTATAAAAGACACTGCTTCTACCGGCAAAATTAATTCCCTGCCTTCCGATGAACGTTTGAAGGCCTATTCAAAAGGCGCATATGATCCTGCATTGGAGACCTTATACTACCAGTTCGGGCGTTACCTGCTGATTGCTTCATCAAGGCCGGGAGGGCCGCCGGCTAATTTGCAGGGTATCTGGAACAAGGAATTGAGAGCTCCCTGGAGCTCCAATTATACGATCAATATCAATACACAAATGAATTACTGGCCGGCAGAAAGCACCAATCTGTCTGAAATGCATACACCGCTGCTGCAGTGGTTAAAGGAACTTTCTGTAACCGGTTCCCGTGTGGCCCGTGAGTTTTATCATGCCAATGGCTGGGTGGCGCATCATAATTCAGATATCTGGGGTTGCGCCAACCCGGTGGGCGACCTGGGCGCCGGCGATCCTGTGTGGGCCAACTGGTATATGGGCGGCAACTGGCTCTGCCAGCATTTGTGGGAGCACTATGCATTTACCCGGGATAAGAAATTTCTGGCAGAAGCATACCCGGTCATGAAACAGGCAGCTTTATTCAGTCTTGAATGGCTGGTGAAAGACAGCAGTGGTTATTGGGTAACGGCACCTTCTACCTCTCCCGAAAATAAATTCCGCGATGCAAAGGGACGTGCACAGGCTGTCTCTGTTGCTACCACGATGGATATATCTATCATCTGGGATCTTTTTACGAATGTAATTGATGCGTCCGAAGCGTTGAATACAGACCAGTCCTTTCGCAACCGGTTAACCGAAGTAAGAAAGCACCTGTATCCTTTAAGAAAAGGAAGCCAGGGCGAATTACTGGAATGGTATAAAGAGTTTGCAGAAACGGCCCCCCAGCACCGCCACGTATCCCACCTGTTTGGTTTGCATCCGGGCCGCCAGATCTCGAAGAATAATACGCCGGAGTTTTTTGCAGCGGCCAAGAAAACACTGGAGATAAGGGGAGATGCAGGGACCGGCTGGAGCCGCGGCTGGAAGATCAACTGGTGGGCGCGTTTGCAGGATGGCGATCATGCGTATAAACTCATCCGTCAGCTGCTGAACTATTCCGGCGCCGATGGAAAAGGCGGAGGCGGCACTTACCCTAACCTCTTTGATGCACATCCGCCGTTCCAAATAGATGGCAACTTTGCCGGAACAGCCGGTATGACGGAAATGCTGTTGCAAAGTCATTTGGGAGAAATACATCTTTTACCCGCATTGCCAACTGCATGGAAAGCAGGAGCCGTAAAAGGACTGAAAGCCCGCGGCGGATTTACCGTGGATATACAATGGGCAGATGGGAAACTGAGCAAAGCAACGATCACGGCCGCCACAGATGGCGTGTGCCGGATCAGGAACAACAGAGGATTTTCTGTGAATGCAGCCAAAGCAAAACAGGAAGGTGATGATTTTGTGCTTTCAGTAAAAATGAAGAAAGGGCAGCAATACAATATTCGAGCGCTGGAATGACTTGCTAAATTCAGTTAAAAGCATACTGGATTCACTGCGAAACAAAATATGTACTCATTAATGGTGCCTTTACAGGAAAGATCATGCAAAAAGAAATTTAAAAAAGCTGCTTGGGAAAATGGCTTATAAAACATGAGTTTTATAAGCCATTGGAATGTTTTACCATCCTTTACCGTGTGATAATTGTAGTGATTTATAACATTGTTTGACCTAATTAACAAGAAATGAAGTTTATTTTCCGGTTGATTGTATTTGTATGTCCGTTTTTTTGTTTTGGACAACCAGTAAAAAGTTTTGAGCGGTTGGCAGATAGGGTTAACGTTCATTTACAAGAAGGGATACTAAGTATTCAACTACTAACAGAGAATGCTGTTAGAATAAAATTCTACAAGCAGGTATCAGTTTCTCTTGAAGAGCTGGTATTTATTCCGGAGGCAAATGAAACAAAATACCAGCTTACTGAAACGGCATCTGCCATTAAGATAAAGACAAAGGACATTATTATAACAGTTGACAGGAAAAACGGCCGCCTGACCTATTCAGATAAGCAAGGCAGGGTATTCCTTGCAGAAAAAGCCGATAGCCGAAAGCTAATACCCGGTACTGTGTCAGGTGAGCCTTGTTATAATGCAGAACAGAGCTTTGAGTCACCTGATGGGGAATACATTTTTGGCCTGGGACAATTTCAGGATGGGCATTTCAACCTGAAAGGAATTACACGCCGCCTTACTCAGGTAAACACCCAGATTTCTATTCCGTTTATTTATTCAAGTAAAGGTTATGGATTGCTTTGGCATCAATATGGGCTAACAGATTTTAACCCTGCGGATAATTTTGTTAGTCTCACAAAACAAGCCGCTTCCCCAGATAGCAGCAACGCGATAGAAGTAACTACTGATGCCGGAACGCAAAGAGTACAGCAAAGCCAGGCTGCATATAAAGGAGCTTTTTCGGTAACAGAGCCTGGAGAGTATGCTATCGTGCTTGATTTGGGCGGCATGGGTAACCGTCATTTTGTGATTATAGATGGCAAACCCTGTATCGACCAAACAAACCTGTGGTTGCCGCCAACCGTAAGCGCTAAAGTATTTTTGAAAGCAGGAACACACTCGATACAGGTAATTTGTAAATCTGACAATGTCCCTGCAATCTCCTGGAAGAAAATTGACAACCTCACCAGCTTTCGTTCTCCTAATGCCAAATTGCTTGATTACATAGTTTTTTACGGAACCAGGGCAGACAGTGTAATCAGCACCTACCGGAAACTTTCGGGTCAGGTACCAATGCTACCACTTTGGGCCTATGGGTTCTGGCAATGCCGCGAACGTTACACGTCTGGCAATCATCTCGTGCAAACTGTAAAGGAATTCCGGCAAAGACGACTTCCCATGGATGTGATTGTGCAGGATTGGCAATATTGGGGCAAGTATGGTTGGGGCGTACCAAAGTTTGATGAAACCAGTTATCCGGAACCTGCACAATTCATCAGGGAGCTCCATGACCTGAATGTGCATTTCAATATATCGGTATGGGAGAATATCGATAAGGCCTCTTCGATTGGCAAGGAGTATGTAGCCGACGACCTTTACATCCCCGGTAGCGGATGGATTGACATATTAAATCCCAGGGCACGTAGTAAACATTGGAATACGATGAACCGGAACCTGTTTTCCCAGGGTGTAGATTCCTGGTGGATGGATGCAGTGGAGCCGGAGAACGATGCATTAAAAGGTAAAAAGACTTATTTGGGATGGGGAGATTTTTACCGGCTTACATACCCTTTGTTTGTAAGTAAAGCCGTATATGAAGGGCAACGTAGTACAACTGCTGATAAAAGAGTTTGTATTTTAACCCGCTCGGCCTTTCCGGGTCAGCAGCGATATGGGATCATCAACTGGTCGGGCGACATTGGGAGTGATTGGGATACCTACAAACGGCAGATAGTGGCCGGGTTGAACTATACGATCACGGGCTTTCCTTATTGGACAACAGATATCGGCGGTTTTTTCCGCCCCGAAAAAACGCAATACACCGATACCAGTTACCACGACCTGTTAACCCGCTGGTTTCAGTGGGGAGCGCTGAATCCTGTATTCCGGATTCACGGTTATAAAACAGAGACAGAGCCCTGGAAGTTCGGAGAATCGGTTGAAAGCAATATGAGAAAGGCCATGAATTTTCGTTATAGATTACTGCCCTACATATATTCCGAAGCCTGGCAGGTTTCAAAGAAGGGCTCTACATTGATGCGACCATTGGTGATGGACTTTAATGGCGATACAGCCGCACTCAATCAGTCATTTGAATTTATGTTTGGTAAATCATTGTTAGTTGCCCCTATCACAGCGCCCAACGTTTCGAAGTGGAATATTTACCTCCCAAAATCCAATGGATGGTTCGACTTTTGGACCGGCCAACGTTACCAGGGCGGTCGCACAGTAAAAATCGCTGTACATAAAGACAGAATCCCGTTATTTGTTAAGGCAGGTTCAATAATTCCTTTAGGTAAGCTTGTTCAGTTTTCGGGCCAATTGCCCGCCGATACAGTGGAAATTCGTATATACAAGGGAGCTGACGGTACATTTGACTTATATGAAGACGAGGGGGATAATTACAACTACGAAAAAGGGAACTATACAGTAATACCTTTCGCATGGAATGATAAAAGCCAAACACTGACAATATCAAAAAGACAGGGTAGTTATC
>DASUVL010000420.1:0-9525 GCA_036379015.1 Niastella sp. | reverse complement strand
TCTTTCCCTGTACTATTTTTTTTCTGAAAAGCAAATGGGTTAATGTCATGATAAACGCCTGCTTTTAAAAATAGATCATTCAAATGAAGTGAAGGATATCCCTGGGGATTCTCTTTGAACATTTCAGCAAACGGAGAACCGAAGATCAGGGTTCCTCCCCGACGAACAAACATTTCTATTCCCTTCATATTGATCGAATCAACGACATCCTTTGTAAGAAACAGGATATTCGTTGACGGATCGATCGTATTGCCTCCATTCGATACAATCGAAAAATGCTGCTTTTCGAAGAACTGCTGTAACGCCTCAGATGGCACCCAGAGTTGGATCTTTGCTGTCTTTTTTAAACTTCCCCACAACACCATATTTTGTAAAAGCTTCCTGGTATTGGATTTTTTTAACATGAGTTCACTGAAATATTCCGAAGAGCCCAGGATGATGACCTTGCCCTTTCCAAGCGATGTTGTTATGATATTATTAAATTGAAAAGATCCTTTCCCATCCAATTGGGCTGTGGTTATGATCTCCGGTTTGTGGCTGAAAATATACGTAGCACAAATATGGTAAGGTGTATCGGGTAAAGGAACTTCAGTAACACCCCGCAATAAAAATACCCGGTTCTTTTGTTGAGCACTTGTACATACTCCAATAAAAACGGGTATGATCAATAGAAAGTATCGTAATGAAGCGCGGGTTAATAGAGAAAACCTTTTCATAAGGCAACCGTTTAACTACGAAAATAATTGAAGATAACAGTGAAGGATAAATTTATTATTATTTTATCACCCCTCCAACTTGATCTCATTCATATAACAGTCAAGTACTCGATATATTTTGATCTCGCTGCGGTCACAGGTTCATTACTAGCAAAGACCATTTTCCTGTTAGTGGAAAATGGTCTTTGCATTTTCAGAAATAATGACCTATCGATTGGATCGTTCAATTAATCTGTTTCAAATAAATGTACGCACCAGTCAAACAATGCCTTTTCATCAACAATACTCCAGGAATGTGGGTGCCGGCCTCCGTCTTTTGTATATCCCTTGTTACTGGTTGCCATTAACGCTGCATTATTATTACCGAGCAATTTTAACTGGTTTATAAAGGCCGCGATATCCAAAACATTCAGATCATAAAAGTCCTTTCTCCTGTTCTCGATCCACCAGTTTATGTCTGGTTCCGTATACATCCTTATATGCATATTGTTGAGCACTGAGGCGTTTCCGCCTTGTTTTGCGGTATGGCTAAACGGAGATACCCGTTGATAGGCAGCCCGGTTATTGTTGGGTGTACCGCCCAGCTTTGCCTTAAAGAAGGCGGTTAGTTGTTTGCCTTCATTAACTGCATCTGCATGATAATTCCTTTGCATGGCATTTTCCGACTCGTTATACAACCGCTCATAATCTAATGGCGGGTCTACCGCAAAAAGGGCTACCGGTTTACATTTGAAAATGCTTTTCCCTGCTGCACAATATTCGGCAAACCTGACAGCCGCTGTGCCGGCGGCAGACATACCACCAATTATTATTTTATTGCCGGGCACTTTATACTTCATCGTTACTTCGTTGATCATGGAGTCTAATCGCTGCAGGATCCGGTTGTCCATAAGAAAGTCGAGATAATCATCAGTAAGTACCGCTGTCATCAACAGAACGCCTTTTGCATAGGCCGCTCTTTTTGTACTATCAGACACTCCCCTGTTGATCAAAACTACCGCTCCTGTTACATTACCTGCAGGCGGCCTTACCACATAAAAATTCTGCACGGTGTCGTTGGGATTTCTGTATACATAGCTCGGCTGTTGAGCGCTGGCAACAACATAGCATGTTATAACATAGAAAAGTACGATGCCCCTTTTAATCATTATGGTAGATCTCATTTATTGTATTACAGCAGCGGCTATCACCCCTCCAACTTGATCTCATTCATATAACAGTCAAGTACCCGATATATTTTGATCTCGCTGCGTTCAGCCAAATACTTTTTTATGGCCTTTATATCCTTGAATTCTTCATAGGCATCGTATTCGTCAGGATTTACGTCTTCACTTATAAATTGATATTCCAGTGTGTAAATGCCATTTTTAATTCGTTCCGCTGCTATTTTCAATGCACGCTCTTTTGCTGCTATTGCGGCATTCGATTGCAGCAGGTCAAGATCTCCACGCAAAACGTAGTCATGTCTTTGGAGTATTTCACTCAACTCTATTAAATAGCTGTCATTTATTTCTTTTCCATTTACCGCATACTGCTTTGTTATTTCCTCTAAATATTTCCTTTTGTTTGTATTCAGATATTGCTCAAATAATTGGTCATAATTTGCTTTCAACTGGCTTGAGTAGTCTTTTAATAGTTGGTTTTCGGGTTCCAAATTGTCAATATAATATCGATCAATCTTTGCCCAAATGGGCGTAGAACTAGTTGCCTCAAACCAAATGTCAATGGAAACAAAATTGTTTTTAGTTTCAAAATGGCATTCATAAGCAACCTGGTTTTCTTCAAAATCCGAAAAACCATACGCTGTCAAAAAACTGAAGTATTTTTCTATACTTTCTTTTATATCGGAATAAAAAGTACGTTGTTCCATGCGGGTCAAATTTACAAATATTGCATCAGTTGCTGCGTTGATAACCAAAAATACCAATTCACCACCCTTAATAAACCGATTAGCCCTGCTGGTAATAGTCGCCCGCTTTGTAATTTCAATGCCCCCCTCTCCCTTTCTACCCTTCAATAAGCCAGGAGGCTAATTATCTCTTTCCATTAATTATTAAACTTTTCAACTATGAAGTCACATGCTTTTTTAACAAGGATCATACCTTTCATCCTGCTATTGGGAGTAATAGCAAGCAACACCGGTTGCAAGAAAACGATCGCTCCTGAAGCGACCACTGAAATTACGGAGGCGACCACTACGCCTGCAGCTACTACAGAGGCTACATTGACCTGGTACCTGGTAAGGGTGTCAAACCCTTCGGCCGACCAAACGGATGCCTATAACCGGATCACAGCTGCTATGAACGCTGCCGTAACCATGTATAACCAGCAAACCACGTATTGCAGTGGTAACCTGCGGGTAGAATACAATACCGGCGTTCCTACGGCCGATGGTAATGTGAATGGCACCATCCGTTTTGGCGCCAACCGGTCGTATATGAACCAGCGTACCGCCATGCACGAAATAGCACATACGCAGGGCGTGGGCACAACCGCCCGCTGGACCCAATTGGTGGTTAACGGTAAATATACCGGCGCTTATGGGTTGGCTATGCTGCGGACCTTTGTAGGTGAAAGTCCTACTGCAACGTTGAGTGCCGATGGGCACTCTTTCTGGCCATATGGATTAAATTATAACAGTGAATGGAGTACCGTTAATGGTCAACGTAATGCGCGTCTGGTAGGCGCCATGCAACGCGATGGCATATAAGTAAATGTAATCGGGCCTCCTGGTACCAAAGGTCGTCTCACCAATGAGGCGATCTTCTTTTCCTTACACCAACCCCACACCTTCCGAATGCGCTTTTGCTTCTGCGGAATGCTTAAACATACAGGTATGTACGCCCTGCTGCTGAACACCCCGCAACAGTTGTTGCGTATCAAACATTTTTTCGGGCCGCACATTACGAATGTAAATGGCAAAAATGCGTTGTGGGAATTTCTTGGCAATGCTGGTATAAATGGCCGGGTCTTTTTGTGAATTATCACCCAGTAAAATGAACTGCTCTTTGGGAAACACGTTCAACAGGCGTTCGATTCGTACCTGCTTGCCCGCATGCTTGGTTTGTCCGCTTTGGAATAATTCCCGGATCGTTTTTAGTTCGCTCAATAAGAAGATACCTTCTGGCAAATGGTTGTGCGCAAAGAACTCGGCCAGGTAATCGTACAAATTCCATTCACTGCTCGATACATAAAAAAATGGATTGGGTGTAGCGGCGTCCGTTTGGGCGTGCGCCAACGCCTGGTAATATTCTGACAGGTGCTGGAATTTCCGGCGCGTTCTCGGGTTCCTGAACAACAACTCCCACAATCGCCGGAAGGTAGTAGCTGAATGGGACACCATCACGGTATCATCAATATCTGAAACAAACACATACTGGGTGCTATGGGGCACATACAACCGGCCGGTCCCCCTACCCATCACGGCGCCGGTATCATCAATACCTTCTACAGTGACCGCATGCCAGCCGGCTGTCAATTCAACATCCGACGCCCATTCAAATTTGAAAAAGCCTTCTTCATTGGCAACCGCAAACAGTTGCTGGCTTCCCCATTGCAATTGTAACCGGGTATGGGGAAAAGGTTTCACAAAAAACAACCGCAGCAATTGTATGGTATTGACCAGTATATTATTGGAATACCGGAAACGGGCGGCGGGTGCCCGCTGAAACACATGTCCATATATTATAAGGTCATGTGTATGGCCATACCCCTGGTATACTTTTATTATCATTCGGCGTAATGATTGGTTTTAGAATATCCTATCGGCACCATTAATCTGCTTCCAATATGCATACCACCCCGCACCTGACATTGTTGTTCATTATTAACGCTGCTGCCGGCAAAACCAAAACGGACTGGGAGAAAACCATCCGGGATTACTTTGACAAGAAGCCCCACGCCATTTTTACCTATATATTATCAGATCCCTTTACCCCGGAACAGGTACAGGAGCAGATCAACACGCACCGGCCCGACAGGATCATTGCCGTTGGCGGCGATGGTACGCTTAAACTGGTTACGGAAAGTGTGCTGAAGAGCGATCTGCCGGTTGGTATCCTGCCGGGCGGTTCGGCCAATGGCATGGCGAAAGAACTGGGTATTGCTACTGACCCGGAAAAAGCGCTGGATATCATTATTCAGGGAAGGGTGAAAAAGATCGACCTTATCCGCATCAATAAAGAATTGTGTATTCACCTCAGCGATATTGGTTTCAATGCCTTTGTGGTAAAGACCTTTGAAACTTTTAATAAACGTGGCATGTGGAGCTACGTTAAAGCGGCGTTTCAGGCGCTGTGGCGGCACCGGCGCATGCAGGTGACCATTGCTGGTGATAAACAAACCATACAGCGCACAGCCGCTATGGTGGTGATTGCCAATGCCACGAAGTATGGCACCGGGGCCGTGATCAATCCGGATGGGAAACTGGATGACGGGCTTTTCGAGATCATCGTGATCAGGAAAATTTCTTTTATGGAGATTGTTAAAATGATGATCACGCACCGGGATTTTGATCCATCGAAAACAGAGCTTTTTAGCGCGGCTGGCGTTCAGGTGCGTTCGAAACACCGCGTGCATTTTCAGGTGGATGGCGATTACCTGGGAAAGATAAATTCCATACAAGCCGATATTTTACCGGGGGCGTTGGAGATCATTGTGCCCTTACCTGTTTAACACCATCTTCAAATAAAACGATGGCTTTGTGAGTTTTTTGCGGATATCGATCTCATAGAACATACACGACATGAGTTCCCGCAATTGCTTATTGCGCATGGCCGTTTTCATTAAGAGATTAAACAACCAGGTGCGGTTGGCCAGCTTTTGCAGTTTAGTGCTCAACCGCAATTCAGCCCCCAGTACCCGATATACGCTGTCATCATAGGCTTTCATATACGTGGCAGAGAAATCATTTGCCTGCAGACAATCAGCTGCCTGCTGCGCTGCGATGCGACCAGAATACAAGGCATTACCAATGCCTTCCCCCGTAAACGGATCTATCAAATAACCGGCATCGCCGGTAAGCATATATCGTTCTCCCGAAAGCGTTCGTTGTTTGCTGCCCAGCGGTAACCCATACCCTTCTATGGAGCTTACCAATTCAGCATTTGTAAACCGTTCTTTCATCACCGGGTCATTCGCTATAATATCCTGCATTATTTTTTTCAGGTTCATCTTCTTTTTACGCACCGCTGAACTCAGGATACTGATGCCTACATTGGCTTCGCCGTTGGGCAAAGGAAAGATCCAGAAATACCCGGGCAACAGGCACCGCAAAAAATGCAGTTCTATAAATCCATCTGTATGCAGACCGGCCACGCCTTTATAGTAAGCGCGAATGCCGGCGCAGTAATGCTGGGGTTCCATGTTTATACCCCCTGGATCCTTGGTAAATGCCGAATGCGCCCCGTTGGCGACAATGACCAGCTTTGCCTTTACCGAGAATGTACCGTCCGCATCTGCCAGCAGATAGCCATCCTCATGCAGCTCATGTATATTGATAGACTGCCCTTCAAACAATTGGATACCGGCACATCGTTTCATTTCTTCAACCAGGAAATTGTCGAAGTGGATGCGTTTACAAACAAAACCGGCTGGTATACCGTCTTTAGACTGGCTGTTATAATCCGGCTGATAAGCGATGTCCAGGGAATCGCGACTGGGCGCGGTAAAAGTTACGCCCCAACTGCCCTCTTTCTGTTGTAGCTGGCAAAGGCGTTCACCAATATTTTTATCGATCCGGTTTAACGCAGTCAACACTTTGCCGCTTAAGCCATCGCCACAGATCTTATCGCGCGGAAACACGGCTTTATCAACCACCACACAGGGGATCTTGAACTGTTGTAGTTGCAAGGCCGCGGCGGCGCCTGCCGGACCGGCGCCAATTATGCAAACATCGGTTGTTATCATACTAGTGCGGAAGATACAAATAATGGCGTGATTAGATGGGGATTGACCTGTAAGGTCCGCCATTTGAGCTTGCATAAACAGGTTGCACAAGCGGTCCTGACAGGTCCTGTATTTTAAGGAAGACCTGTTCCCGACAAGTCGGGACATAAGCCCACTGCTTGTTTAAAACCCGATGGCGAACCTTACAGGTCTCACCAAAAATTATACAGAATAATACCCTGCGCAACTTCATTTTCCAGGTAATCAACAAACACGATATTGGGTTTGGGATAACCTGCTACAAAAACCTGGTACGACAACGCTTTGGCCAGTTGTGCATTGGCGTCCCTGGCCAGGATCTCTATCGACGGATCGCCAAACCCGGGCGTTAACGTCCAGGAAAGCAGGAAGAAACGATAATTACCAAGACCGCCGTGTAATCTCAATTTGGTTAATTGATCAACCGCCATTTTATTCAGGTCCGCGGTCTTTGTGTAGTCATCATATACGGTGATATTCGCGTCGGGTTGTACGGTGTCACCATCCATGTACCTGAACCGGCCGGTTGACGTATTGTTATAATCACTGTAATTAAATACCAACAGCATTTTCCCCCGTATACTGCCCAGGTTAACTTTAGCCAGGTTGAATGTGGATGAGCCAATCGTGTAAATAAAGGTGGCATAGTCATTCAAAAATGCGTTGATCCTTTCTCTTGTTTTCTCCGGGTCATGACCATCGGCTTTACGAATATGTGAGAATTTAAAAACAGCCGTTTCTGTGGGATGGGCTGTTAAAAAGGTACGCACCTGATCAAAGATCGAATGAAGGCTCTGTCCATTACACCCCCACCCTGTTCCAGCCTTTTCTGTTCTATGGTATGTTACGAGTTCGCCATGATCGTAATCGACCCGAATGTCAAAATACCTGGAGCCATCTTCAAGTTGCCGGCCAATAGAACCGCATTGCGTTTGCGTATATCGTTGTACGCCATCTGGCGGCGCACAATGATGCAATTCCGACATGCCTGCATCATGACTACCCGGCATCACGAGGCTATCCAGTCGAACGGTATCTTCCACATATTTCATCCAGTTAGCGGTATCGATGAGGGTTGCTGGCGTTACTTTTACGGTACTCACATCATTGTCACCTCTTACAAAAACAAACATCACTTCCCTGCCTTTTGAATCAACGCCTTTACAGATAACCTTGTTACCGGTAACATGCGAACAAGTTTGCCCGCCAAACCACCAGTTGTTGTGGCCGCCGCTATGCCCCTGGGCCAGCACCACGTTGGGGAAAGTATAGATCTCGCTTTTTGTACCCAGTATGCCGCCGGTGATGCTTAATTGCAACGTGCCCAGGAATGCAAAATGCAGCTCACCGGCGCTTTGATCAAATGTGGTTTGTGAGGGGGTCACCTGTGCGTTGAACCATTCCGCTACCGATTTGGAAAGGCTTCTACCCACACGGAAAGTAAGTTGGCCGCTACTGTTGCTGTATGCTACGAGGCCAGTATGAATTTCATGGTCGGGGTCCTGGCCTTTGGTAACAGAGAAACTGTTTACGGTATACACTGCATTGATCAATGTATAGCTCTCTGTAATAGAGAAGTAAATATCGTTGTCGTGATAGGTCATATGATTTGCGATTGACCCGTCAAATTTGGTTCAATACATAGCAAAGCAGTATCACGATCTGGACAAAATTGGTTGGATTTGGGACAGCTACCACCAAACACACAAGTGTTAGTTTCATACTATACCAATAGGCGCCATTCCAGCGTTGCTTCTTTTAGTTTTTCTTAACAATTATTGTAACGTAAGCATGTAATGATCAGCTATGCTTCCTCGTGCTACATACTTATACTTACCAGCGTATTTTTTTTATGAGATCGTATTTTTCCTGGCACGGTCTACTACGCCAATACCACTAAGTAAAAACACCTATGCCCGTTTAGAACTATCCACTCAATATACAATTGTTTCCCGCCCGTACAATTAAACACATTGCGGATAAATGATCAACTTTTAGTATTATCAGGGAGGCACTAAGTTGCTTATTATAAATGAAGTGTAGCATTGACATTGATAAAAAGTAGAAGGCCATTGCATACTAAAACTTCTTTAGCGCTATTAATTACAAAACGCGCACATTATACACATACCATACGATAACACGCTCTTGATCCCAATCCATTTCTTCATTAAAATCTTTACATGCGGATTTTCAGGCACCATGTTTGTGAATTAAGACCGTGAAAATACTCTTTTAGAAAAAACGTAAATATCCCTGTGATGAACACGACTCTAATGAAATTTCTCCGGGAAAGTATTAATTACACCCGGAAACTGTTTGACATCCCAATCAACAGCCCAAAAAAGAAATCCGTACCAATATTAGCCGTACCAATATTAATACATGCGCACCCAGACAGCCAATCGCGCAATCAGGAGTTATTCCATTTACACAGTCTAACAATGTGCAGATCCCGCTTTTTGAGGCAGTAATTATCAATAACTGCTCAAGCAAATGCGTATGCATTTTTTGATCCTGTAACAATTGAGGACAGGCGGCCTAGTTTTCATACACCCAACCTTAACAAGTACTATGGAAGTACCTGATAAGAATACGTGTGTGTGTTAATTAAGCTACTGGGATACCATTATCTTATGAAACAAACCTTATCTACAGCATTAACTATTTCCTATTCGAGCGTTCATTGTATTGCAGCTGCTTTCCGATTAACCGATAAGACAGCGACAGTACGTAGCTAACAGGCCTGACAGCTAGTATTTATTCAGCACAAGTTCGCTTGTGCCAGCTACATCCGGATAACGCTCGAGAACGCAATTTAAAGTGTAAACAAAAAAAGAGAGAAGCGCCTTCATGGGTAACGCATCACAGGTTAAAAAAAATA
>DASUVL010000419.1:0-3075 GCA_036379015.1 Niastella sp. | reverse complement strand
ATACCCGGCAATTCTCCCATCGGTTTGCGCCTGCCGTTAGATTCATTACCGGTATTAGCCAAAGCAAAAATGCCCCAGCAGATAGAGCGCAGTTTGTTTGAAGAGCTGCCGGAACTGGATTTCTTTCACGATACCATTTCAGCCCGTTACGGAACCATTACTGTACATGAAGAACCACAACAGCGGGTAAAGCATCAGGTAATAGCGACCATGGCCGCGGAACCGGAGAAAAAGAAAACAAAAGTACCGGATAAAAAAGAAGAGCCGCCGGAACCCGAAACGGAAATCACCTTTGAAGTACCCACTATTAAAACGGCATTAAGCGTAGAAATAAGGAACGGTATTTTATATGTTTTTATTCCACCCATGCAATACCTTGAGCAGTACCTTGATGTAATAGCTTCCATAGAAGGTACAGCCGCCAAACTGCAGATGCCGGTGCGTGTAGAAGGATATGAAGCGCCTCGCGATAACCGCCTTGAACGCATGGTGGTTTCACCCGATCCGGGTGTGATAGAGGTCAATATACATCCTGCCAACAGCTGGGCGGAACTTTGTAATAATACCAATGTATTGTACGAACAGGCCCGGCTTTCAAGATTAGGTACAGAAAAATTCATGATCGATGGAAGGCATACCGGAACAGGAGGCGGTAACCATATTACCATTGGCGGTTCAAAGCCTGCCAACAGCCCTTTGCTGAGAAGGCCCGATCTGTTACGCAGTCTGATCACTTTCTGGCAGCATCATCCTGCCCTGTCTTATTTATTTTCCGGGGCTTTTGTTGGTCCTACCAGCCAGGCGCCACGGATTGATGAGGGACTGGAAGATAATTTATATGAAATGGAGATCGCATTCAGCCAGGTGCCGGAGAAAGGCTTTATTCCTTTCTGGATGACAGACAGGATCTTCCGGCATTTGTTGACAGATCTAACCGGTAATACCCACCGCTCGGAATTTTGTATTGACAAATTATACTCCCCCGATTCCTCTTCCGGACGGCTGGGCATACTTGAGTTCCGGGGTTTTGATATGCCGCCTCACAAACACATGAGCCTCGTACAATCATTGCTGATACGTGCGCTGATCGCTGCATTTTGGAAAAAACCATATAAGCATAAACTGACCAGATGGGGAACCGCCCTGTATGATAAATATATGTTGCCGCATTTTGTACGGCAGGATATGGAGGATGTAGTGGAGTATTTGAATAATGCAGGCTATTCATTTGATATCAACTGGTTCAATTCATTTTTTGAATTCCGTTTTCCACATTATGGTTCCGTAACCATCCGGGATATTACCATGGAGTTGCGTATGGGTATAGAACCCTGGCATGTGCTGGGAGAGGAAATGGCCAGTAACGGTACCGCCCGGTTTGTAGATTCCTCCCTGGAAAGGGTACAGGTAAAGCTGAAAGGCTTGATCGATAACCGGCATATTTTATTGTGTAATGGATCAAGGGTGCCATTAACGGCAACCGGCGTAAAAGGAGAATTTGTATGTGGTATCCGGTATCGCGCCTGGCAACCGCCCAGCGCCCTGCATCCAACGATTGGCGTGGATACACCGTTGACCTTTGATATTGTTGATACCTGGAATGGCCGCTCTATCGGCGGATGTACCTATTATGTTTCGCATCCCGGAGGCAGAAGTTATAATACATTCCCGGTAAACAGTTTTGAAGCAGAATCGCGCCGTATCAGTCGGTTTGGTAATACCAGTCATTCACAGGAGCAGCAGTTTGTGCGGACTGATTTTTCTATAGTGCAGCATTATGTAACCCTAAACCGGAAGCCATTTATCTATGATGCGCCGGTGCCGGCGATCAACAGTGAGTTTCCATGCACCCTGGATCTTCGGAAAAATAAAAGTTTCACCTGGTAAAGGTGGGTCGTCCACCATCCCGATAGCTATCGGGAGATGGCTCACCTTCAGCTCACACGTTTTACATCAACCGAAACCAGCATCTGGTGTTTATCGCTGCTCATAATAATGCCGCGTAAAGGAACGATATCAAAATAATTTCTTCCCCAGCCAATAACGATGTATTGCTGATCGGGTATTTTATTATTGGTGGGATCAAAATCTATCCAGCCCATTTCTGGTATGTACACCGAAAACCAGGCATGGGAAGCATCTGTGCCGGTAAGCTTTTCTTTACCGGGCGGGGGAATTGTTTCCAGGTAACCGCTGATATATTTAGCAGCCAATCCCATCGATTGCATGCACGCAATGCCAAGATGCGCAAAATCCTGGCATACGCCTTTTCTTTCTTTCATTACTACAGATAAAGGGGTGGATATCGTAGTGAAACCGGCCGTGTATTTAAAATCGGTATAGATCCGCCGCATCAGGTCGGAAGCCGCTTCAAATAAAGGGCGTTGCGGTGTAAAGGATTGGGATGCATATTGCCTGATGTCGGAGGACGGAATGGTTACATCTGCGGGAATAGCGAATTGTTTTTCGTGAATGGTATTTTCTGTTGCTGACCGCAGCATATCCCGTACGCTTTCCCAGCTTTGTACGCTTACTGCTTTTTCTTTCCAGGGAGGTGTTGTCTTCTCTACCACCGATGTGGTGGTTACAGATAGCTTTTTATGTTCCTGCTCTACTACGAAATAGTAAACGGTATTGCCAAAAAAATCATGGTATTCATCAATGATCTCTGCAACAGGGGATACATCAAGCTGAAAGGAACGGCATGTTTGATAAGGTGTATCTCTTGGCGTTAGCATAGCCAGGTTATGGCATAGCGGTACCGTTTCATGATAAATGTAAGTGGTGGTATGTTTAACACTGTGTAACATGAAAGAGATTATAAAAGTCTTGTAACAAATAATTGTTGTTGCGAAAGGGTATGTTTGAAATATGTTTTGGAAATAACGGTATTGGTTTCCAGCAATAATTCGTTGAGCCTGGTAAGCAACTTTTTTAAATTACTATATTCCAGACTGCTTTCTTCGTACTTACATAAGGCAAGGCCGTCTGATAGATGTAAAAGGGTGTGAGCTTCCAGCATGAGCCGCTCCGGTTCGTTCAGTGTTTGGGTTTTTCCCTGTTTAGGCAAATTAG
>DASUVL010000418.1:0-4221 GCA_036379015.1 Niastella sp. | reverse complement strand
CGCATCTGGATGCAAAAGTCCACTGCCACCGATGTGATCATACATTACTACATCGATAACGTTTGGAAGGGTCAGCACACAGCTAATTTTGTAGGCAAGCCCATGTATATAATAATCAATATGCAAATGGAAGGATCCAGCGGTTCGCCCGGACCTACCGCCGACACATACTTACGTGCCCGGAATATATATGTAGGCAGAACAAGAGCTTTTTAGTATCAGCATACCTGTTGAAAACTAAAAGTCGGGAGTCAGTAAAGTCCGGAATTTAGAAAGATAGTTACAGAGAGGGGTTCTATCAATCCATCTTCCGGACTTTCCGACTTTCGGTCCTTCTATTCCTTCCGTCTTACAACACCCCCGTCTCTATTTTGGCTGTCAGACTTCCGGTCTTTCGGACCTACCCGTTCGGTCTTACCGATTTAGCTTAAACGCTATAACACACAACGATTGAATACCAAAAGTACAAGTTGCTTATAATGAGGTGAATGATATGAGACAGGAAACAATATGACATATATCAATAGCTAAACTGATAATTTTCAATCGTTTTATTCGTTTAGAGAATATCTTTGCCAAAATTTAAGGTGTTTTGAATAAATGGTGGACAATAGTGTTTTTGATGGGCATACTGGGGCAAACCTTCAGTAAAAGCCTTATCGTCCTGAATTTCAGGATGAATCAAAAGACCATCGCCGCCAATTTATGCGAGAACCGCTTCAAACCCAAAACCTGCTGTCAGGGTAAATGTTATTTGGGCAAGCAGCTGAATAAAGACGAAAATTCTCAGAACGCCCCATTGAATAGTGGTTCCAATTTTAAATTCGAAGTGTTGTTGTACAGTGAAAAGAAAGCGGAAACACACCAACTTATATTAAACGACCCATTGGTACATATATCGCGGTATACCGATCCCATTTCTCAACAGGTAATAGACGCCGTTTTCCATCCTCCCCAGGCTTAATGGCTACATCACATCATTCCATTTTTTTCGCAGACATTTCGTATTAGTTCGTATTGCATCAGAGGCATGCCTGTAAGTGTAATTATTGATGCCGGCATCAATTTGCCTGTATGCCCGTATTGTTGCATATGCAATATTTACTGCGATGATGATGTGATTACACTTATAGCAATCCTTAATAATCCCCCGTTCATAACCGACAAACCTGTTCCTGCGTTCCACTACTTCAACCTATGCATGTGTAGGCTTGACCTGGCTTTTATTGCCTGGAAAGTTTGCCATATGCACCAACGTTATGACTATGAAATTTTTTACAAACCGGGTGACTGTCTTTTTGTTCATACTGTCAGGAGCCCGTTCCTATGGTCAAACAACCTGCACCGGCAAAGTGATAGATGCCGCCACGCATGAAGCAGTGGCGCTTGCTTCGGTACAGATTAAAAATACCAACCAGGGCACTATTACCAATAATAAGGGAGAATTTATTGTACCGCTTACAGATACCGCAACCGACCTGTTGATCACTTCATTGGGATATCAACCTGTAACCATCAGCAATCCATTGTCGAAGAAACAATGGCTGATCTCATTACAAACCAACAACAACAGCTTACAGGAAATTGTGATCAGCGCCAGCAGAACAGCACAGAAACGCAGTGAAGCGCCGGTAGCCATTGCCACCATCAGCAAACAAACCATGGAAGATACCAAGGCCACCCGCATTGATCAGCTGGTGAATAAAATAAGCGGTGTCAATATGGTGAACCTGGGCAATGAGCAACATCAAATGAGCATCCGGCAACCGATGACCACCAAGAGCCTGTTCTTATATCTTGAAGATGGAATACCCATTCGTACCACCGGTGTGTATAATCATAATGCGTTGCTTGAAATGAATATGCCTGCAGCAAAACAGATCGAGGTCATCAAAGGACCGGCCTCTTCTTTATATGGCGCAGAAGCCATTGGCTGTGCCGTGAATATTATTACCCAGGCGCCACCAGCTGTTTTTACCGGACAGGTTAGCGTACAAGCCAACAACAACGGTTATAAAAGGACCGATGTGCAGGTGGGTAAAACATTTGGCAAGTTTGGTTTATTGGTAAGCGGTTACTATGCCAACCGCCTCTATGGCCCGGTTGATCACAGCGATTTTCATAAAACCGGCATTACTATTCGCGGTGATTATTCCATCAGCGACAAAACAAAATGGGTGAACGATATCACCTACGTAAATTACTATAGCGATATGTTGGGCTCGCTGGATAGCGCACATTTTACCAATAAAGATTACAGCACACCGCAAACATTTACCTATCGCAAAGTACCGGCCATCCGGTATAAATCGCAATTATTCCATCAATGGAATAACAACAGCACCACGCAGGTTTCTTTTGTATACCGGGATAATTCAGTACAGCAGAATCCATCGTACCGGGTAAAAAATTCAGCCACCGATGCGTCGCAGGCATTTGGAGAAATTAATGAAAGCGCCTTCAATACGTACATGCTGATCGCACAGCATCAGCAATCGTTCAACTTTTTGAACAGCAAGCTCATTGCAGGCATTTCAATAGATAACAGTCCTTCTACTTACAACAGCAATTTCATCAACATCAACCGCGACGGCCGGGGTTATTATGTTAGCTATAATACGACCGACTCAGTGTTGAGCCAATACAAAACACGCATCAACAACCTGGCATCCTATGTACATTACCAAGCGGAGCTGGCAAAAGGATTAAAACTGACAGCCGCCCTGCGGTATGATTTTTACCAATATGATTTTGATAATGCACTGCCACCCTCCGCGTTTACCGGAGCACCTTCTACCAAAAATAATTTCAAACGCTTTTCACCAAAAATAGGTGCTACTTATAATTATAAAGGGACCGGACTGTATGCCAATTACAGCGAAGGTTTTGTACCACCGCAGATCAGTGAACTATATACCGGCGTAAAAGTACCCTACCTCGGTCCGCAAACATTTTTTAATTATGAAGTCGGCGGTTGGTTCTCCCTGTTAAACAATAAATTATATGCCGACTGGAGCTGGTACCTGTTACATGGGACCAATGAGATCATCAGTGTAAAGAATGTAGATGGGTCTACTGAAAATCAAAATGCCGGCAAAACAAAACATACCGGTATTGAATATGGTATTACTTACCGCCCGGTGAGTTCCCTGTCGGTAAGGTTTAGTGCCGCCAACAGCAAACATTCATTTGTAGAATACGTTGAAAAAGGAATTGCCTACAATAACAACCAACTGGCAGGTGGTCCCCGTTTTATTGCCAATGCAGAAGTAATATACAAGCCTGTCTTTGTAAAAGGCTTACGTGTGGGAGCCGAATGGCAGCACATTGGTTCGTATTATATGGATAATGCCAATACAAAAAAATATGGCGGCTATGACCTGCTGAACCTGCGTGCCGGGTATGCCATTCGTCAATTTGAAATATGGGTGAATGCACTCAACGCTACCAATGTATACTATTCAACTTTTGCCAGCAAATCGGGCAGCACGCTTAGCTATAACCTCGGTGATCCGAGGGAGATTAATGTGGGGGTGGCCTACCGGTTTGGCACCAAACCGTGAATGGTCAATGGTCAATGGTGAATTTTTAGAATGCAACTTTTGACAAAGATAGGAAGCGCAAAGTTTGTGGCGAAGGTCGGGTGTTTTGTTTTCCGCGCTTGCGATTCACCATTGACCATTCACCATTGCCCCCCGGCAACCACTAACCATAACTTAATATACAATACATCCATCCAACAAAAATGCTCCGTAAACAAATATACACCTGGCATCGTACCTTATCATTGATCATTGCTATTCCGGTGTTGTTATGGGCGGTGAGTGGTTTTATGCATCCGCTCATGACGAACATAAAGCCCAAAGTAGCTACGCAAAAACTGTCACCGGTAGCTATAGACTCCGGGGCTATCCGTGTTCCGTTACAGACAGCTTTGCAGCAAAATAACATCACCGGTTTTCATAATGTACGACTGATCCATATCGACACCAATTTCTTTTACCAGGTACAACAGGCAGTCAATAAAGCACCTGTATACCTAAGTGCCTATAACGGTAAACTATTACCTGCTGGTGATTGGTTGTATGCCCAATACCTGGCCCGGCAATTCCTGGAAGGGCCGCCGGTTTCCGCTCCTACTGCAATTGCTGCTTCAACTGTTACTCCGGTAGCCATAATGGAGGAAGAAGGCCACGACTGCTGTAATGCCGCTACGGCTTG
>DASUVL010000417.1:0-5358 GCA_036379015.1 Niastella sp. | reverse complement strand
GGCATTTCCCTGATAAATGACTCATTTGAGTCCACTTCAACATTGAACATTTATTATTTAATATTCAATATTGAATTCAAACGGTATCCTCGCCTGAGTAACCCCCACCATTTGCTTAACCCGTTTCATCGTCTGGTATGTTTTGAGGCCATCCTCGCCCAGTTCTGATTTCAACGCAGATTTTGCAGCATCTTTTTCGTAGCCGCCAAATATCATGTCCAGCACATTGTGGGGCTCAGGATATTCCCGCAGGCGGTAATCGCTTACTTTAGCCATCCGGGCAGCACAGCCTATAGCATCATCTAAACCACCCAGGCGGTCAACCAAACCCAGCTCCAGCGCACGGGAGCCGCTCCATACCCGTCCCTGCCCGATGCTGTCGATATAATTGATGTCTTTCTTGCGGCCCTGGGCTACTCTGTCTTTAAAGGTATAATAGATGGAGTCAACGCTATTTTGCAGAAATATCCTTTGAGCGGGTGTCAACGGTTTGGTAGCGGATAACATATCGGCCTGGGGCGCTGTTTTAACACCGTCAAATGTGATCCCCAGCTTATCGTTAAAGAATTTTTGCATGTTCGGCAACATGGTGAAAACACCAATGGAACCGGTAATGGTATTGGTTTGTGCGAAAATGCTGTCGGCATTGCACGACAAGTAATAAGCGCCGGAAGCCGCTACATCGCCAAAGCTAACCACTACAGGTTTAGCTTTGCGGGCAAGCGTTAATTCGCGCCAGATATTCTCACTGGCCAGGGCGCTGCCGCCCCCTGAATTAATGCGGATCACAATGGCTTTTATTTTATCATCGAGGCGGGCTTTGCGAACGAGATCGCGGTAGGTAATACTACCGATCATATCGCGGTCGCCTTTACCATCAATGATATCGCCCTGTGCATAAATAACAGCGATCCTTTCTTTACCATCGTGTTTAAATTCTACCGCTTTGGCATATTTCTGTACCGTAATAAAATTGAGCTTATCCAGTTTTACGCCGCCCAGTTTTGCGGCAATTTCCATCTTAACCTCATCATCATACTTCAAACCATCAACCAATCCATACTTCACGGCATCTGCCGCATACTGTATCCGGTATTCGTTGGCATATTGATGCAGGGTAGCCGTATCCAACTTGCGCGTTTCGGCTGTTTGTTGTAATAAGCGGCCATACATATCGTTCATCATAACCGATAACTGCAGGCGGTTGGCATCTGTCATTGACGTTTCCCTAAAAGGCTCGGTAGCGCTTTTGAATTTGCCGGCATAAAATATCTGCGGCTCAATTTCCAGTTTTTGTAGCAATCCTTTTAAAAAGGCAAGTTGAACGGCAAATCCCCGCCAGTCTACCCCACCCTTGGGATTACAATAGATCCTGTTGGCTATATTGCCCACCGAATAACCGCCCTGGGTAATTACATCGCCATACGCATATATAAACTTGCCGGAGGTTTTAAAGTCCATCAGGGCATTGCGGATCTCCTGGCTGGCGCCCATTCCATTGGCATTACTGCCACATTTGATATAAATGCCTTTTACAGCCGTATCTGTTTTAGCATGATGTATCAGTCGCACTACGTCATACAAAGAGGGAGCGTCGCCATCTTCTTTACCAGAGAACCGGGCCAGTGGATTCTCTACACCAATTTCAGGGTAATCATGGGCCAGGTCAACCACCAGTACGGCTTTAGCGCCAGTTCTGGCCTTTTCATCAGCGGTTATACTGGTCACAAATCCGATCAAAACGAAAAAGATAATCACACATAACACGACTAATGCCAGGAGCGAGGCCAGGAATATTTTAAAAAAGCTCTTCATTAACAAATTTATTTTAAACGAAATTCAAAGATATTTGACCCTTCGAGAGAATGCAATATATGAATAAAGTCTTTTTACTGATAGGCGGCAATATTGGGGACCGGTTGCAAAACCTGCACCAGGCCATTACCGGGTTATCGGCTGTTTGTGGGCCTGTAATACAACAATCGGCCGTGTACGAAACTGCTGCCTGGGGTAAAACCGATCAGGCCGCTTTTTTAAACCAGGCGCTCCTGTTAACCACTTCTTTAACCGCTCAGGAGCTTATTACAACTATATTATCGGTTGAAGAAGAAATGGGCCGGCGCCGGATGGAAAAGTTCGGGCCACGGGTTATTGATATCGATATCCTGTTCTTTAATGAAGAAATAATAAATGAGCCGAACCTTATTATTCCTCACCCCCAGTTGCAAAACCGCCGTTTTGCACTGGCGCCGATGCATGAAATAGCGCCTGCCCTGGTACACCCGGTATTGCATAAAACGATTGAACAGTTGTTGGCGGAATGCCCGGATGAGTTGCCGGTAAGAAAGTTGGAAAATGAAGAATAAAGAATTAAAAATAAGGAATGAAAAAGGGAAGAAATGCTAAAGCTCCATTTGTGTTTGCCTTCGGCTTGCAGCTTGTAGCGTGCAGCTGTTTTTCACCTTTCTCCATTGACCATTCACCCCGCTTTCTCCGCCAGCCGGCGGATTCAGCGGGCAAAGCATTCACGACATGAAGTACCACTTTATCACTATTGAAGGAAATATTGGCGCGGGTAAAACTACGCTGGCCCATATGCTGGCCCGGCATTTTAATGCCCGTTTAATACTGGAAGAGTTTGCTGATAATCCTTTTCTACCCAAGTTTTATGAAAACCCGAGGCAATATGCGTTCCCGTTGGAGTTGTTCTTTATGGCAGAACGTTATAAACAATTAAAAGAGCTGATCCATACCAACGATCTTTTTCAAAGCATAACGATAACCGATTACCTGTTCACCAAATGTTTGTTATTTGCCAAGATAAACCTGCCCGAAGAAGAATTCAAACTGTACCAAATACTATTTGACATTATTCACCAGCAACTCGTTCAACCCGACCTGCTTATTTACCTGCATGCTCCGGTGAACAAGTTGCAACAAAATATAAAAAAGCGGAACCGCTCCTACGAACAAAGTATTCCCGACGAATACCTGCTGAACATTCAGCAAACCTATACGCACTACATCAAACAACACAATGTAAAGACACTGTTCATTGATGCCGGCAATGCTGATTTCCTGAGTAACCCGAAACATTTACAGGTTATCATCGATGCACTGGACCAGGACTTCGAACAGGGACAGCATTATTTTACATTGCCATAGGCTGTATTTCATTATCGAATTATCACATTATCGAATTATCAAATTATTTTTTCGCTTCTTCTTTTGTTTTTACCTGAGGAACCGGCGCTTTGGGTTTGATAGTACTATTCGCAGTATGTATACCATTCGTATGATTGTTAGTAACAGGCAGTGCAACATGATTACGCCCCATTTTAAAGGCAACATACAACAGGCACAAGGTTACCAAAAACTGTATAATGGTGAGTGAATTGGAAACTACATGTATAGCCGGACTTATTGCCTTTTTCATTTGCGCTTCGCTCATGGCCGATAACGGGGGAAATACTGAGGAATCGCCAAAATAAACCATTTCAGAAATGATGACCTGTTTATTAATGGTAGCTATCAGTAAAACCAGGATCGATCCTGCTATCAGCATGACAATATTTGATGATTTCCGGCTGAATTGATACCGGATCTCTTTTACCAGGAAAATAAAGAAGGCAAAAAATACAAATAACGGTAAAACAATTTTCCAGGAAGAAATGGTAAAGTAGGTTTCGTGCAGGCGAAAATCGAAATGATTGCCAAGGAAAGTCCAGCCAAATACAAATATGGCTATCAATACGGTTGCGTTCAGAATGAGACCCAACCAGATCAATTCAATGAGTAACGGTTTAAATTTTTGCATAGGTAAATCAGGCTTGTGATAAATATACAAAAATCATGCGATAATTGTCCCGAATACACACGCCCTGATCCCGACAAGTCGGGAAGCTTTCCCCGCGTTTTACCCAAACAGGTCACTACTTAAATATCGGTCGCCCCGGTCGCAAACGATAAAAACAATTACCCCGGATCTAATTTCTTTTGCCAGTCTGAAGGCTGCGGAAGCGGCTCCCCCACTGCTCATACCGGCAAATATACCCTCCACTTTGGCCAGTTGCCGGGCCATAATGGTAGCTTCCTGCTGCGATACATCAATAATGCGATCTACCCGGCTGGGATCGAATATTTTAGGCAAGTATTCCGGAGGCCACCGGCGGATACCTGGGATTGAAGATTCTTCAGTGGGCTGACAACCTACAATTTGAATAGCAGGATCCTTCTCTTTGAAAAACATAGAACAGCCCATAATGGTGCCGGTAGTGCCCATAGAGCTTACAAAATGCGTGATTGTCTGGTTGGTATCACGCCATATTTCGGGACCGGTTGTTTTATAATGTGCTTTAAAATTATCAGGATTGGAAAACTGATTCAGTATTACAAACTCGCCGGTGGCTGCCTTTTCTTCTGCATAATCGCGGCATTTTTCAATACTATCCAACAGGGTCACCTTAGCGCCAAATGCTTCCATGGTAACCGTTCTTTCGCGCGTTGAGGTAGAAGGCATTACCAGCTCAATATCAAGATTAAACAAACGGGCTACCATAGCCAGTGCAATACCAGTATTACCACTTGTAGCTTCTATCAATTTTGATCCTGGTTTTATATCGCCCCGTTCCAACGCTGATTGGATCATGTTCAGTGCAGGGCGGTCTTTCACACTACCCCCCGGGTTATTACCTTCGAGTTTCGCATATATGGTAACATTCGAATTGGGATTGAGTTGTTTGATCTCCACCATCGGGGTATTGCCAACAAGGTCTATAATGGTTGCCATTTTGATTATTTAAACAGATTGTTGAAATTACCACTTTTATAATTTCCAATTGTTCTCCCGAACAGATTTATTCTACCATGGTGATGGATGATAATGTTATTCTAATTTACCTGTTAGCCAATTATATATGCGGAATACTGCCTATACAATTCCAGTAAGGGTAAAGTTCATTATACAATAATAATTTTTTCATTCACCCACCCACCCGTGGCATATTAACAATAACCTTTACTTTTGCGTTCAATTATATGTTTGTTGATCATCAAATTGTTATAGCATGTCAGCCGATCCCGGTACCAATAATCCTTCAAGCCCTTTTGTTTCAGTTCGCATAAAAGAATTCCGCCTCTATATTATTCAACGGTTCTTTTTCATTATGGCGATGCGCATGATTGGCACCGTGGTATGGTGGAAAATGTACCAGATCACCAAAAATCCGCTGGCACTGGCTTTTATCGGACTGGCAGAAGCCATACCTGCTATCTCCCTGGCTTTATATTCAGGTCATGTGGTTGACAAAAGCGACAAACGCACCTTGCTGTTTAAAACCATAATATTATATTTTTTGT
>DASUVL010000416.1:0-3785 GCA_036379015.1 Niastella sp. | reverse complement strand
ATGGCCAGTACATTGCCACTTTCGTCGTAGTCATGATACCGTACGCTTATGTCGGCAGGGTTAATGCTTCTGCTTTGCTGTACGGTTTCAGGTTTTATTACCTTTCCGTTGTTGTACCAGTCTTTATAGGTGGTGAAGCTTCTGCCTACTACTACACTATTCCTTGCTTTTTCCTGTTCTATAACAGGACTGATCATATGTTTGTTAAGCATAGTGGTGTAAATGCCGCCCAATTGCGCCGATTTTTGCTTTGCATAATAATTGGTGACCAGCAGCGACCTGCCTTTGCTATCGGTGGTGACTATTCTCGTGGGGAGGGCATTATCAGGGTCATCGTAATAAAAAAGGGTGTTCACATAAACATAACTGGAGCCGGCCATATCGTAGGTATATACGCCCTGGGCGGTTTGTTGTACCCATTCAGTAGTAATATCATAGGTCCAATCACATTTATCAAAGGCACGACGACGGGCAGAAGTAACAACTACATCCGCTGATCCATAGGTATTTACCACGCGACGCACCGGTATAAGCTCGCCGTTATCATTGCGGTATTCCCATTCTTCTTTTAATAAGCCATTCCTGTTAGATACGTCCAGTGGAACAGGTACCGGTACCTGCCCTTGCAGATAATTGGGATCTATGGGCGCCGTATTTTCAAAAACAGCTTCTTTTTTACCATTCTCTCCATTTTCTCCAAACCAGGTTATTACTTTATCGTGGCCGAATATATTTCCATTCGCTGTTTCACTCAGGGATGAAAAATCAGCGTAGATGTATCGTTCGCGCATAGCGGAAAAATTAACTGTTGGCCATTGGCAACAATTGGTGAGAGATTCTGAAACGGTATAGTAGGTTGAAAAGCTATTGCGGATCTTTCCCATTAATTTGCTGCCTATATAATCATACCGGCGCACATACATACTATCGGCCTGGTTGCGGTCGTAGATCTTTTTAATTCTGGCACCGGCCGTTTGTGTAAAAGCACCAACCTCAAACTGTACTTCTTCCCAAAAGAATTTACTGGAACCACCGGTTGGGTAAATGATCGATTTTAACAGACCGATTGTTCCCAGAAAGCCGTAAAACGGTAAGGTGTCGTTTGCGTAATTGAGCGTATATGGCTTGCTGGTAGCGACGGGTGTTGACTCTGTTACATTCAACAGGCGCAAGCGGGAACCGGGCACTATCGGTATTTGATTACTGCGGCGATAATAATAATCATAGTTCAGCGAAAAGGTCTTTACCAGGTTCTCATTGCCATTCTGCAGGCTGAACACCTGTATATTATCCAGTTTTTTGGCAGGAGAGGTGCCTTCTTTTACGGTCAGATCGGTGCGGGCGCTGCTGTTCAGCTTAATGACCCCGTTCGGAAATTCGATCTTCGACAAAATCACCTCATCGATATTAATAGTGGTGGTTGACTCACTGCCGGAATTTCCTACCAACCCCAAACCAGAAGGGCAACAGGAAGAGGCTGCTTCCAGCGGCCAGAAATTGACAATATTGTCCCTTGTTCCATACTTGATCTTTTTGCTGGTTTTGGTATTGTTGGGACTGAGATAACTAAAGGTGATCTTTCTACCATTTGCCAATTGTATGTTAGTAACATACCAGCTTGAAGCATAAGTTTCTGAACTGGTACCCCCATCCGGCGTGTTTACCGTTGTTTCATTGGAATATTCATGCTTTCCGAAAGTGTATGTAATGCCTTCCCCGGTTATCAATGTCCAGTTCTGTGCAGACTGGCTGTAGATGATCTTTATATTGTCACGGGTGAAATAACGGATGGTGGGGTTAGAGGGAGGGCCCAGTATCATGAACTTGCCCGATTTGTTTCCTATGTTATAGTAAAAGATATCCGGCTCATAGTCAATGGCGTCGAAACAAAACGGGAAGTTGGGCGAAGGCGGTTGGAAAAAGCCATTGGCGCCAAAGTCATTTTCATCTCTTTTACAACGCGTAATTACACCGCCGGCATTCAGGCTCCAGCCAAAACCTACCCAGCTGGCATCATCAACGGACTTCAGTGTTGCCCCATGGTAACTTAACGTGATGGGCAGGCTGAACCCTTCCGTTTCTATTGAATACAATGGTATTTGTATATTCGGTACCCCGCTGTATTCGCTTACCGGGATCTGTCCGTACGTTCCCAAACTGGCGGCATTGGGTGAAGGGCCAATATAGGATTTGAGCTGTGCCTGCAATAGGACAGGAAACCATAACAGCAGGATAAGGGAGCCAATGATCAACCGCCTGATATGCTGACTATTCTTGCCGGTAATATAGCTAGAATAAATACCCCATCCGGAACTTAACCGGTTCTGTAACGGGCAACTGTTGGTTGTGTAAGAAGTCATACAATAACTGTATTCTGTATTTTTTAAAAGCATTTGATTTAATGGAAATGATCTTGCTGATGCCGAGGAGTGCTTCCTGTTTCCAGTCAGGTATATTATGCAAGGCGCGTATTTCAGAAAACGGCTGCTGGTAATGGTATTCCCATCCACCGGTGATCCATATACTGCCTTTCAGTTTTATATCGGCAAACGAACGCAGAGCAACGCCTTCCCCGCTTACCCGGATAGCCTGCCAGCCCTTGCCCCAGCCAATTTTTCCGCTGCTGCCAATGCCTATGGTACTTTTATCATTTAACCGGTAGCCCGCTGTTATGCCAAGGTCTGTAGTGGTAGGAAAGAAATAACCGGTCTTGCTGGTTTGCAGGGTAGTGCCCAACTCCAGCCTTTTTAAAAAAGATCTTGTTCTTTGGTTATTGGGTTTAAAACCGGGCAGGTCTACGCTGCCTGTATTACCTGCTGTCAATGGTAAATTGCCTGGAAGCAACTCATTTAAAGGACTGGTAGCTGCCGGTAAATTATTTTGCAACTGCCCTTGTATGTTTCCGTTCAATACGCCGCCAGCCTGTATCATCTGGTTCAATGCATCTCTTGTTTGCAGGGTAGTATTAACCGGCAGGGAAGCGGTATTCCCGGGCAACTGGAATACTTGTGCGAGCTGAGAATGTTGAGCGAAGTATTGCCTGAAGGGTGGAAGTTGGCATAGGTAACCGGTGAGCCGTTGTTCCAATGCAGAGGGATCTTCCCATAACAGTTTGATCGCTTTCACCTGTGCGGTATAGTAGTAATATTGCTGTTGCCATTTATTAAAACCGGGTATCTGCAGTTGTTGCTGTAGCTGCTGTTGCCTTTCTGCCAACGCTTTTTTTATTTTTTCCGTTTGGTTAAATGAACCCTGCAGTTCGTTGTACTTTGATAATAATGCCGCCACCTGTTGTTGCCCTGCTGCGTTGGGCAGTAGTCCCGACTTATCCATAAACTGTAAAGCCGTTGTCAGGGAGTCGAGCCGGCTGCTGTATACATTTGTCAGCAAATGATTACTGTCAGTCCGTTGTTTTAATCCAGCATAATATTCATGTGAGTTGGCGAATAAGCTGTCTGCCATGGCAGGATCTTTCCTGGCCAGTTTTTTTTTGAGCCGTTCCTCCTGGCGCATTAACCGGCACAGGTAATCATTGGTTTGCTGCCAAAGGTGTTGTTGTACCCTGTTAACGCGTTTGTTCAAACCTTCGATCAGTTTATCAGGAGATTTAATAATTTTATCCGGTAATGAAGGACCTGTTTGCGCCATTACAGACAGATTACATAACAGCAGGGAACAGCACAGGCAAAAGAATACATGCCTCATGAAAATGTTTATGAAGTCGTTATTCAATAAAATATCAATACGCCAATTATGTAGAGACTATACCGGTGGAGATAGAATAA
>DASUVL010000415.1:0-5079 GCA_036379015.1 Niastella sp. | reverse complement strand
CTCTTACTTACTGATGCTTTTTTAAAGCCAGACAATTGGGTCAACTACCTGTATCTATCGCTGCTTACCATTGTCATTTTTAAAGAATACTTCAGGCGTATGGACTATGCGGATATCCTTAACCGGTATCGACTGATTGTTTCCATTAACCTGGCATGCATCATTGGGTTATGCATTTGTTTGTTTGTTCCATTTAACAAATGATCAGGATGTCCCCTATACATTTCCCCGTCCCGACCGGGCATCTGGTCATCTGGCCAAATCACAATTAATATGTTCAGATGAAATTGTATGTATAATTGACCCTTTACCATGCCACACTGCCCGAAACGTTTATCACACCTGGTGTTTACCCGGAAAATATTATAGATTTGACGGTCAACCATATTAGATCACCGTTGTTGTATAGCATATGGAACCAGGTAATAAAAAAACGTTGGTATTGGGTGCCTCAGAAAATCCTTCGCGCTATAGCTTTTTGGCTATAAACAGTTTACGTAGGCATCAGCACCCGGTAGCAGCAATAGGACGTAAAACAGGCCGGGTACTGGATGTTGATATTACGACTGAAAAAAAGCCCCTCGATACGGTTGATACAGTTACACTGTATCTGAACCCCCTGCATCAGAAAGAATACTACGATTATATACTATCTCTGCGACCCAAACGCATTATATTTAATCCCGGTGCAGAAAACATTGAACTATACGAGCTTGCAAAAAGCAACGGTATTCTCCCATTGGAAGCCTGCACGTTAGTGTTGTTAAGCACGGGTCAATACTAAATACCCCGGGTAAATACCCTTAGTAAGTTCCATATTTAACACTCATAATTTTTGATTCTCCCCCCACTGTAAAATAACCGAATATCATTTGCGTTTTATCTTTGTAATGAATCAAACGGAAACGTAGATTCTGTATATCTAAGATCCATACCACTTAATCCAGACCGAACATTAAATCCGTACATTATGAAAAACCTAAATGCAATAGGGCTCTTATTCGCGTGCATTTTTGCAATCCAGACATTATCGGCCCAACAACAACCCATGACCCAAAAGCCTGCTTTATACAAGGCTTCAACCATTGCACAACTTCCCGAAAAGCTGGAATGTAACTTTCTGGCGCTGAAAAAGCTTTCTTCTACCCGTATATCTGATAAAGTGGCTATGACGCTTGGCAATTATGAATTTGCCGGTGAACTTGTTGATAGAACACAACAGGCAGCCGGTGTGGTAAGCTTGAACTTCCGTTCAACTAATATGCCCGGCGCTTTTTGTACCGTATCGGTTATTACAGGGGCCGACAACACACAAAAAATGGTGGGTAGAATTATCAACCCAAAGACGGACGAAGTATTGGTGCTAACGGAAGAAAACAACCAGTATTTCTGGGTAAAGAAACCGAAAGAGCATTTCATGGTTGAATAACCATTCGATCGCATAACCTTGAAACTGTACGAACACTATTTAATCTAACTTCCAAATCCTCCATTGATCCAATGAAAACCATTCTAGCCGTCCTTTTTGGACTATCTGTTGCAATTGGGGCAACCGCACAGGTTCCCTTACTAAACAGTTACCCATCGGCCAGTGCCACCATCTTCCTGGACTTTGACGGACAATACGTAGCCGGCACCTCCTGGAACTGGAGCGGCCCCATTAATGCCCAGCCGTCAGGCTTTTCGGCTGATGCTATAACTCAAATGTTCAACCGGGTTTCAGAAGACTACCGCATTTTTAACATTAACATTACCACCGACTCAACAGTGTTTGCAGCAGCGCCTGTAAGACAACGCATGCGGGTTATCGTCACCCCTACCTACCAATGGTATGGCAGAGCTGGGGGTATTGCTTTTGTTGGTTCATTTGCATGGGGTGATAATACACCCTGCTTTGTATTTAGCGGTTTGTTAGGCGATAATCCAAAATATGTAGCAGAAGCCATTTCGCACGAAGCCGGTCATACGCTGGGATTACAACACCAAAGTGCTTACAACACTTCCTGTCAGAAAACAGAATACAACCCCGGAAACGGAGCTGGTGAAACGAGCTGGGCGCCAATTATGGGTGTAGGCTATTATAAAAATCTTACCACCTGGCACTATGGCACCAATACGTACGCTTGCAATTATTACCAGGATGACCTGGCTATTATTTCAGGCGCAGCAAACAACTTTGGATACCGTTCTGATGATATTGGTAATTTACACACAACAGCTACATCCGTTGGATTTACTTCCACCGGCTTTACAACTACTGGTTTAATTAACAGCGGTGCTGATAAAGACGTTTTCAAATTCACCATTTCATCGCCAACCTATATACACCTGAGCGCTATACCACAAAACGTAGGAACCGAAGGAACCTTTAACTACGCAGGAGCCAACCTGGATATTAAACTAAGCCTGCTCGACTACAAGGGCGATACAATTGCAAAATATAGTCCTGACAATATAGTAGATGCCGGACTCGATAGCAACCTGAATAATGGCACCTATTATATAGTAGTAGAAGGTACAGGCAATACAAACCTGGCAGATAACGCAAGCCTGGGATATTATTCACTCGCTGCCTCGCCCATTAGCGTATTACCTATACACCGGTTGACCTTATCGGGCAAAATTAATGCTGGCACCCATAACCTGAACTGGGTGTATGAAGCAGATGAGGACGTTAAACATATTGAAATTCAGAATTCAAAAGACGGCGTGCATTTTGAAACCCTGGCCCAGGTAAGCGAAGGCACAAAAACATTCTCCTGGAAACCATTAACAGACAATGCACCATTCTATCGCATCCGGGTAATTACTACGGCTGACGAAAAATCATATTATTCCAACATCATTACTTTACGCGACCGTGGTGATGACAATGCCACAGTAAGAGTAATGAACACCATGGTAACTAACTCAATTGTAGTTAATACCGATAAAGAATGTAACTACCAGGTATTGGATGGAACAGGCCGCCTTTTACAACGCGGACAAATGATTTCCGGAACAAATAACATTGATATAACAACTGCTCAGAAAGGCCTGATACTCCTTCGAATACAAGGCCAACAGGAAACAATTACCTGGAAATTAGTAAAACAATAATAATCATATGATTTGGTGAACAACGGGTTTTTCGGTAAATTCGAAAAACCCGTTTCACTATGATGTTATGGAGAAAATTTAATGGCGACCCGATTGATTTACCGATTATCGATGCCGTTGAAAATGCTATCAAACGCGAAACCAATAAGGGGTATCACCTTAAGGTTTGCATTGGTACCGATTCTCAGGTAAAGGGGGCTGAAACAGAATTTGCTACCGTGATTGTTTTCTTACGTGAAGGACATGGAGGATTTATGTTCATTCACAATGAAAAAACCAGAAAGCAGTACAGTATCAAAGAAAGAATGCTGGTAGAAGTGGCTAAAAGCATTGAAATTGCTTATGACCTCTGTCACTTGTTCACTGAGTATAATGTTGACATGGAGGTACATGCGGATATTAATACCAATCCGCATTTCAAAAGCAATGATGCGCTTAAAGAAGCCATGGGCTACATTCTGGGGATGGGCTTTGCTTTTAAAGCCAAACCCGAAGCTTTCGCCAGCAGCAGCTGTGCCAACAAAGTTGTAAACTGATAACCCTCACGCTGTAAACGGAGGGTTTTTTAATGTTTAGTTGTGAACCTACCACAACTCGGGGAGTTGTCGCCTCTAGAAAAAGCCAATAACTTACGAACTCAATAACAAAGAACTACAGAACTTAATTTTCTTCTTTCCCTGCTTCTTTAGTTGCTTCATTACATTCCTCAATAAACTGCAGCATCTTATCACGTCCCATTTTTTTTATGGCGCTTGTTACAAAATGCCGGGGCAGGAACTGCCAGGTTGTTCGCATAGCATCTAAAAATGCCTTTACATTCTTACTTACTTCTTTTTGGGTTTCTTTATCAGCTTTTGTAAACACCAGGCTAAATGGTATCTCCCATTTGCCTAACTGATTTAAAAAATCAAGATCTAATTTTTGCGGGCTGTGGCGGCTATCTATCAGCACAAATACGCTCACCAGGTTTTCACGCTTGCGCAGGTAATTTTCAATCATTTGTTCCCATTGTCTGCGCTGCGATTGCGACACTTTGGCAAATCCATAACCCGGCAGATCTACCAGGTACCAAGCCTCCGCATTGTCCCGTTTTTGTGGGTTGGCAGCTCTTGTCTCCGGCAGGCTTTTTATATCAAAATGATTGATCAGCTGGGTTTTACCAGGCGACCCCGATGTTTTTGCCAGCTTATGATTATCAACAAGCATATTGATCACCGATGATTTGCCCACATTACTACGGCCAATAAAAGCGTATTCCGGCCGGTCCGGTTCTGGGCATTTGGTATAATCCGGACTGCTGATGACGTAGGTGGCTGATTGAATGATCATGCTGCAAGATAAATTAGTTTGTGGTTTGTGGTTTGAGGTTTGTAGTTCTTTAATTCAAAATCCCTGATTTCATTCGGAACCGCTGAAAATCAGGGGGGCCAACCACAAACAACAAACTATAAACCTCAAACTATAAACTGTATTATCTTTGCCGCCCCATGTCGAAATATTCACACGATAATATAGTGCCGTTCAATGAGTCAAACCAGACCAAAAAGGAGCAGGTGGCGGCCATGTTTGATCAAATTGCCTTCAGATACGACTTCCTCAATCGCTTTTTATCGGGGGGTATTGATGTATCGTGGCGTAAACGGGCTATCAGCGAGCTGAAAGAAGTACAACCCCGAATAGTGTTGGATGTGGCTACCGGTACGGCCGATGTAGCCATTATGACATGGAAATACCTGCATCCTGAGAAAATTATTGGCATAGATATTTCGGAAGGGATGCTCAATTTGGGGCGCCAGAAGATTGATAAATTGTTGCTTAATAAGCAAATAGAATTGTTAAAGGGCGATAGCGAGGCAATAAACTTTCCTAATGAAACGTTTGATGCCATTACCGTGGCCTTTGGTGTGCGGAATTTCGAAAATCTCGAAAAAGGGCTGTCCGAAATGTTCCGTGTATTAAAGCCTGGCGGTAAAGTAGTTA
>DASUVL010000414.1:0-3355 GCA_036379015.1 Niastella sp. | reverse complement strand
GTTCGTAGTTCTGTAAATGCCAATATCGGGTTTCCGTATGTAATGGTGCCTTTATTCACTACTGAAGAAGTATTGTTTAACAGGATAGAAGCAAATATTTATAGGAACAATGCCGCTGCGACCGCTGCGGCGCTTGCCGATATTAATATATATGCAAGCACGCGTATCAATGATTACAAAGTGCCCGATCATTTCATCGACGCGGCTAAACTGGATGACCATTATGGTAGTGGCAGTCTGCGCCTCGATCTTTTAAATGCTTTGATTGATTTTAAACGGGCCGAATATGTACAGGAAGGAATGCGCTGGTTCGATCTGCTGCGGTATGATATACCGGTTACCCATACAACCTTCGAAGGGCAAACCTTAAGCTTGCCTGCAGGGTCCTTACAACGGGTATTTCAGTTGCCTGAATCAGTAAAATCAAGCGGTATGCCGTTGAACCCAAGGTAAATGAAGAATGAGAAATGAAAAAGGAAAGGCAAACCACATAACTACAAATAATTAATAGTACCAATATATGTCCAAAATCAAAATATACCTTGTCATAGCGGCGCTTGCCACCCTGGCGTCGTGTAAAAAAGAGGACGACCTGGGTGATGTAAGCACGATACCCGGATTGGGTGGTGATACCTGGGCTACTACTCCTATTGATAGATGGATCAGGGACACCCTGACGACTCCTTATAACGTGTCGGCTAAATATAAATGGGACCAGGGCGAGCTGGAATTTGATAAATCACTCACCCCGCCTGATGAATCAAAGATCATTCCGGTGCTGAGCGCCATAAAAAAAGTATGGATCGATACGTATGTAGCGGAAGCCGGTAAAACATTCATGCAAAAATATATCCCCAAGTTCTTTGTACTGGTGGGCAGCGCAAGCTGGAATCTCGATGGCACCATTACCCTGGGAACAGCAGAAGGCGGCCGGCGTATTGTGTTGTACATACTGAACGATTTCAGGGTAAAGGGTATGACGGGTTATATACCAGGCGACTCTACCAATATAAAAATGATGTTCCATACCATTGAGCACGAGTTTGGCCACATCCTGCATCAGACGGTATTGTACCCCCAGGATTTCAGACGTATATCTGTAGGTGACTATACATCTAACTGGAATAATACCACCGATGAAGAAGCCAATGAAAAAGGATTTGTCACGGCCTATGCCCAGTCGGCCCCGGACGAAGACTTTGTGGAAATGATCTCTATGATGCTTTCAGAAGGAAAAGGGGGGTATGAAGCTCTTGTAAACAGCATTACCAGCACAACGGCAAAAAACAGGCTGCGCCAGAAAGAAGCGATCGTAGTTACTTATTTCAAAGACGTGTGGGGGATTAACTTCTATAGTTTACAAACCCGTACACGTAATGCTATTGATGCGTTGATAAAGTAGACCTTCACCATTAAAGACACAGGAATGAATAAGAACCTATTATATTATTTACTCGCTATAACCCTGGTTGCTTCGTGCCGGAAGGACGATGACAATGCGTTTGATAAATCGCCCGACGAGCGGATTAATGAAACGCTGGCGACTTATCAGAAAGCGCTCACCAGCTCCCAGTATGGGTGGAACGCCAACCTGATCACCGGGGATGGCAGCTCTTACCGGTTTTATTTTACTTTCACCGACAGTAACCGGGTGCAGATGTACAGTGATTTTGACAGCACCACTGCAACCGTGATCAAAGAAAGCAGCTACCGGTTAAAAGCGTTGCAACAGCCCAGTCTTATATTCGATACGTATTCCTACATCCACATCCTGAGCGATCCGGATGGCAGTGTGAATGGCGGTACATATGGCTCGGGGTTTAGATCAGATTTTGAATTTCGGATAGATACCGTTACTGCTGATAGTATCAATTTAACGGGCCGCTTTAATGGCAGTACACTCAGTTTACGAAAAGCAGCTCAGGCCGACCGCTCGGTATGGGCAAACAAGCAAGTGACCAACGGGGTAGTGAATTTCAAGAATTACTGGAAATTCCTGCGTTATTTCAGACGGCTTACCTACAGTGGCACCGAATATGAATTGCAGTTTGACAGTACTATTAAAAGAGTGACCGTTTCATGGGCAAGTGGTAGTAGCAGGCAATCGGTGTCAAGAGGGTATTACTTCTGGGCAAACGGCGTATATTTTTCAGATCCTGTTGTTAATGGGTCTGCAACTATACCTGGTTTTAGTATCACCAGTTTTGTTTCCGGTACGCCAGCTGCACAGGTAATGAATGTAACGGTGAATGGAACTGCGGCTACCATTAAGGGCTTTTCCACACCGATAAACCCCGATGTAAGAAATGCATCAACTCGCTGGAAGCAACAGGGAGCAGCCGGCGATGAATACTGGATCTCGTTTGATGGTTTCCATGTAAATGGGGTAGATGACGCTTATAACATTAAGTCGCTTAAGAACGATACGGCTAAATTTTACTTTATACTATATAAGCCCAACCCCGACAATGTTGATGCATTCTTCACCATTTACCGCGATACGATAAGTGATGAACTGGATAGGGAGTCAGGTTCGTGGGTAAGAATGAGCATCCTTGCTGCTGCCGGACAGGCAAACTTTAGTGAATTGGAGGAGCTTGCAGACGGGCCCTGGCCACTCACCGGGCCGGCAGCTCTTACCCGTGCTCAGATGTATAACAGCGGCGGATATTATTTTGTACAAAGCAGTTCCATTTCGTATGATATGGTAAGTATTGCCGATCCTACAATTTGGATAACGTGGTTCTGGGTGTTCTGACGACTATAACATACTTCAACCGTGTAACGGTTCTAATAATAAAAGTGCCCCCAACCATGGTCGGGGGCACTTTTATTATTCAAAAAACGGGTCCCCGATCATTATCGGGGGTTCCCGTTGTAGAGAGTCTCGACTCTGCTGACTGCTAGGTGGCAATAGAGTTGGAACACGGCAACTGTAAAACGTTTTCCTGTATTTTGTCTTTCAGGCTTCTGACCTCAGACTTCGAACTTCTGACTTCATATTGCCACTGCGCGTTTTTTGTCTTTTTGTTTGTCCTTGTTCTTGTCTTTGTCTTTATTCTCCTTACCCTCCTTTTCCTCCTTGTTTAAATTGATATTCAGGTCATGGCTCAGCGTTACCTGTCCGTAATCTGATTTAATTTTCATGGCTGTATTTCCACTGCCCGATTTACCTGTGTATCGTTTGTTAAATCGTGGACCATGACGGTTGTCATCGTCTTCCCTGTCTTCTTTTATTTCGAAGTTGGTTTGATTGCTCAGGTTACCATAATTGGTACTGATATCAAAGCTGGCCGAAATATTGGTATTTACATTTAGATACAGGTGCGAGTAGCTGTTTTTAACCGTAAGTTGT
>DASUVL010000413.1:0-16777 GCA_036379015.1 Niastella sp. | reverse complement strand
TTATTGAAACAATAAAGGATGGTACCTGCCTGTTCATTTATCATCCCTCCAAAAATTATATAGAGAAATCTACAATTTTGAATGGTTAGATTAGGACACAACTTCAGATGGTTTTGAAGGTTAGAAAGCTCAAGATAGGATCGTACCCTATGATTGGGCTTTTCTTTTTTTATGTAGTTGTAGCCGTGTCACGGTTTGAAACCGTGGCACGGCTTCTTTACTATATTATCATAACCAAACCGCCACCAACTGGCAAAATGCACCGGCTATAAAGCCCAGGTAAATTTCACGTTGTGTATGATCTGAAACAATGAGCCGGGAAGTACAAACCGCGCCGGCAATTAATATAGCGAGAGAAAAATAAATGCCTGTAACATCCTGTTCACTGAAAGCCTGTAATAGAAAGAACAGCGCCAGGCCACCTACTCCAATCGCATGCATGCTTATTTTGGTAACAATATTTAAAAACCAGGCAGCACAAACGCCCAGGAAGGAGCCCAGTAAAAAATCATCAATGGATTGCGGATTTTCAGGTTGTTTATGGAATACATACCAGGCCCAAAAATAAAAGATCATGGCTGCTGCATATGGTATTATCCTTTCCTTTTGCGTACGCAATTGCATGGACTCAATCAACTTCAATCGCCACATTAAAAAAACAGCAAACCCTGGTATAAAAGCAGTATTGAAAAAAACAGCAATAAGCCGGAATAATTTCTGTTTATCTGCGACACCCGCAAATGAATAGGGATCAACAAACAACAGGAAAGCCGTTACATAGGCCGGAATAAACAACGGATGAAATACATAAGAAAACAAATGTGCCAATGCCCTGATGATCGTTGGTTGTTTGGAGGGCAGGGCAGTGAGGGTTGTTGTTGACATAAACAAATTTCAATTACAGTTCTTTTCGTAACCGGGCTACCGGAATATTCAGTTGTTCACGGTATTTGGCAACGGTTCTACGCGCAATATTATAACCTTTTTCCTGCAAAAGCTCAGTGAGTTTTTCGTCGCTCAATGGTTTCTTTTTGCTTTCGCCCTCAATCAGGTCGCTGAGTATTTTCTTTACTTCACGGGTAGATACTTCTTCTCCGCTATCGGTACTAAGCGATTCGCTAAAGAAGAACTTCAACCGGTAAGTTCCAAATTCAGTTTGTACAAACTTGCTGTTGGCTACGCGGCTTACCGTAGAAATATCGAGCCCTGTTCTTTCAGCAATATCTTTCAGGATCATGGGCCGCAGCGTTGTTTCATCACCGGTCATGAAAAACTCCCGTTGGTAGCTCATGATGGTTTCCATTACGCTGCTCAGGGTATGTTGCCGCTGCTTGATGGCATCAATAAACCATTTGGCTGCATCAATCTTTTGTTTGATGAACAGGATGGCTTCTTTTTGCCGTTTATCTTTCTTGCTGCCTTTATCATATTCACGCAACATATCGCGATAGCCTTCGCTGATGCGCAGGTCGGGCGCGTTCTTTGAATTGAGCGTGAGTTCCAGTTTACCACCGTTGTTGTACACAAAGAAATCGGGCACTACATAACTTTCCGCTTTGTTGATATCGCCATGATTACCGCCGGGTTTTGGCGTAAGACGAATAATATGGCCTATCACTTCTTTCAATCCGTCGTCATCAAGGTTAAGTCCGCGCTGAATTTTATCGTAATGCTTTTTGGTAAACTCATCAAAATAATCGGTGAGCACATCTATCGCCTTGTCAACATTTCTGCCTCCCCGTTGCTGACGGGCCAATTGTAATAACAGGCATTCCTGCAGATCGCGGGCGCATACTCCCGGCGGATCGAATTGTTGTACCAGTCTTATCACCTTCTCTACTTCCTGTTCGTTGGTTTCAATATTCTGCCTGAAAGCCATGTCGTCAACAATGGCAGCTGTTTCCCGGCGCAGGTAGCCATCATCGTCAATACTTCCTACGATCTGTTCTGCGATCCTGCGTTCTTTATCGCTCATCTTCATCATGCCCAGCTGAGCCAGCAGGTGTTCATGAAAAGACGTTTCAATACGGTATGGAACAACCTTTTTGTCGTCTATTTCGGGATAGTTATCATCCCGCATTTTATAATCAGCAATTTCGCCATCCTCATCTCCCACATACTCACTGATGTCAATGTTACCATATTCATCTTCGCTGCCATCTACTTCAAAATCTTCTTCATCACTGCTGTCAAATTCATCTTTCGTTTCCGAATCAAATTGGTCATCATGATTTTCCTCCAGGTCCAAAGCCGGGTTCTCCTCCAGTTCTTCTTTAATCCGTTCTTCCAGATTAGCGGTAGGCACCTGCAGCAGCTTCATCAACTGAATTTGCTGGGGAGAAAGTTTTTGTAATAACTTTTGCTGTAAACTTTGACTCAATGCCATGTGCGTCAATATTTTATTCAGTTAGTCGCCAAAAAATTTTTTAAAATTCGCGGCAACCACAAAAATCAGGCCGTAAATTTACAAACAAATGTAATCAACGTTGTGAAACGATTCTATAAAATTTATGTATTTGCGGCATTTTGTTTCCAGTCGGGGATAATTTCGGCTCAAAACCAGGTAAATATAACATCGGGTAATCCCTTGTCTTCAGCGGCCAGCGTGGCCCCTGTTTCAATGTATCAGTTGCCCAAAAAGTTATCAACAGTTGGTTTTCAGCCAATAAACGGGGCAAAATTACCCATTCGGCCCTTTTTTGAGGCGCCAGCCATAGTTAATACTATAGGTAACAATTTTTATACGCTACAGTTTGGCTTTTTTTGTAAAAAGGAATGGCAGTTTGAAAAAACAACCCGTATTCCGCTCCGTTTCCGCCTGGGTTCGCTGGAATATGTTAATAGGTTGGAGAGGTGAATGTGCTAATTTGCTAATGTGCCAAAATGCTAATGGAATACAACTTCGCATCGCTACACGCGCAAATACAATTGCGTTCAGCTGTTAACTTAATACTTATTACTTACAACTCCGTTACCGGCGTACTATTTTATTAATAACCACGCAATCGTTTTGAAACTGCGTTAAAGCGCTAAGGGCCGCTGCTGGCGTTGATCCTTTAAAATATTTCTGCAGCCATAGTTTTGAACTGTCGGGCATTGCCATATCATTAAACTTGGCTTTCTGTGCATCTGTTTGCGCAAACGCAGCCCCCGCCCGGTACATTCTCCGTATTGTCAGGTACAACGTATCGCCTTTCGTGCTGTTGATGATCAGGCTGTCCACCATTTCCGGTTTATTGCCGGCATAGTCTGCCTTTTCAAGCATCATCTGCGCCTGCATGATCTCTGAAGAAGCGTCAAGGAAAATGATCGACAGGTCATTATTGCGGTAGCTGGCTCTTCTGAGACTATCCAACCGCTTTTCCGCAAGCCGGGCCGAGTCGCTTAATTTAGGCATCTCTTTACTTTGCCCGGCATTATTATTACAAGCTGCTACTATCAATAACCCTCCCAGGCAAAGGGTCAGGCCGGCTTTTATAGAAGTGGTTCTTTCCATTTTTTGAGAACGCTGGTTTGTCATGCGTTTTTTTAATTTCTAGCGATGATTTTCCTATTCGGGAATCACATTCTAAACGCCGGCCTGGTATTAAAATTATTTTAGGCAGAAATCTTTTGTGCAGCCAGTACTTTTTTAACCGCATTCACAATTTTCTCACCTTTCTCTTTCAATTGCTGCTCGGTTGTCAATAAAGTGATCTGGGTTGAAATACCCCGGTTCATTACCGCGTCGCTGGCTGAAAAATCTTTATTGGCCTGTTGCAGTATGGCTGCTTTGTATTCAGGATGCAGCGCATTTAATGTAACGCCTTTCTTCAGATGTTCCCATTTGCGGATGTAATGCCAGTTATGATCGTACCAGTAAAAATTACCACCCCAGGCATTCTGTGCTTTTAATTCTGCCACCACAGCCAGGGTAATTGCTTCAGTAGGCAGGAACCAGCTTAAGAATGTGCAGCTGTCACCGGCTTCATCAATCACCCGGCGAAAACTGATCTCCGGTACTTGTGAAAGAATGGCTTTTAATTGTGCATGACCCGCGCGCTGTTTGGTCAGGAAATCGTCGAGTCGATTGAATTGCGCCAGACCTACCGCGGCATGTAATTCAGAGATTCGGTAATTGTATCCCAGGAACGGATGCAGGTCAGCGCCGCGGTCAACTCCTTTATGATCATGACCATGATCGCTGAAACCATCGCTGTTAATATATACGTCTTCGCGGTTAGTTACGATAGCACCACCTTCGCCGCAGGTAACTATTTTTACGAAGTCAAATGAATACGTGCCGGCATCGCCAATGGTGCCCAGGTATTTTCCTTTATAGGTGGCGCCAAAGCTCTGGCAGGCATCTTCGAGTAAAAGCAGGTTATGTTCTTTACAAATTTGCTGCAGAGCGTCCATATCGGCCATAGCACCGCACATATGCACGGGCATTACGCATTTTGTTTTGGGGGTAATGGCTTTGCGAACGGCTTCCGGACTCAGGGTCAACGTATCATCAACATCAACCAGTACTGGAAGGGCGCCTACGCTAATGATTGATTCAAAACTGGCCACAAATGTAAAAGTGGGCATTATCACTTCGTCGCCGTAACCTATACCCAGGGCGCTCAATACCGTTGTTAAGGCGGTTGTTCCGCTTGAAACGAGGTGTGTATACTGGCAACCAAATTTTGTGTTGATGGCCGCTTCCAGTTCTTTTGCTTTCCATATTCCTTTACGGGCTGCATCGAAACCAAATCGCATCAGAATACCGGTTTCCAGTACATCATTTACTTGTTTACGTTCTTCGGCGCCAAAAAGTTCAAAGCCAGGCATATTGAATTTGTTTGTTGTTTATAGTTTGCTGTTTGTCCCCGACCCGATGGTCGGGGGTGACATCTGTCGTTAATTGTCTCGCAATTAACGATAAATAGCCAGTTAAACTGGTGGGCAAAGGTAGAAAAATCGGGCGATAGTGGGAAGCGGGAAACGGCAAACGTGAGACGTGAAAACGGCAGCTGGCAAACTAGGACCAGACTGCACGCTTCGGGCTGCAAGCTGAAAGCCGAAATGCGTGAAACGGCAGCCGGCAAACGTGAAAGGGTAAACCCAAGCCCTCGGCCCATTCGACTTCGCTCATGATGCTCGGTCTCGGGGCCAGTCCTTCGACTACACCCAGGATCGGCATCAGGACTGGTAGACAATCACCGGTAAACAAAAAAAGAGGCTCCCTTTGCAGGAAGCCTCCCTGTATCTTTAATCCAAAAATTTATCCCTGGTGGTAACTTACCCCTTTATGAGCCTGGGTCCCCCGTAAATTACTACCAATTAAGGGGCTGGGGGGCGCCACCGCTTTTGGGGTTCGGGGTTACTTAACGGCAGTCGCCGTTTCTTTATTCAACGTCCAGCCCAGTCTGTCAACCTTTACTGCTTCCAGCTTTATTGGCCAGTTGGGATAGGGCTTGCTTTCGGTATTTTCATCATCGAGGCAGGTTACATAGAACCTGACAAATTTCTTCCCGGCTTGTAATGGTGCAAAAAAAATGCAGGTATCACATGCATCGAACCGGGCGCCTATTAACTGGGAATTATAGAAATTGTTGTTGTTGTATTCTTCATTATAGCAGGCATATAACCGGTAGCCTTTTATCTTTCGTTTCTCAGTAGCCGTTTTCACCACATCTATCCGCAGCACGGTATCAACTGGTTTTATGGACAAAACCTCCGGATTGGCCGGCTTGGCAGAATCTATCCAGGGCATAGGTGGAACCACAGCTGGTTCTTTATAATAATTATAGCGCAGGCTATCGTTCCAGCCCAGGGGGTTTTTTACAAACGACTGAGTGCTGAAATAAATAGCGCCCTGAATTTCCGGGTATTTTCGCATAGCCTGTATCTGTCGGGGCAATTGGGTTTTATCTTTCCAGGCCGGGTTGGAGCCGGCTTTAAATATTCCCAGGCCAATATAACAATGCTTGCCATAGGTATGCTTGGCCCACCAGTCGAGCAACACTTCATAGGCAGCCCGCGGATGGCCAAATTCAAAATAGATCTGTGGAGCTACGTAATCGATCCAGCCGCTCTTTAACCAAAGCAGGATATCCGCATACAGCTCGCTGTAATTGGTCATCGACTGGGTCTCGCTTCCCTCCGGGTCCTGGCTGCGGTTACGCCAAATGGCAAACGGGGAGATCCCAAAACGACAAAACCGGTTCTCCTCTTTTATCGCATTGCTTAGTTTTAAAATAATGGAATCGGTATTACTGCGCCGCCAGTCGGCCAGGCTTAAGCCATTTCCATATTTCTGGAAGGTTTCTTTATCAGGAAATTCTTTCCCCGAAATGGGATATGGATAAAAATAATCATCAAAGTGAACAGCATCAATATCGTAGCGGCTTACGATATCACGAATTACATTCACCACGTATTGTTGCGCCTCTTTATTACCGGGGTCAAAATAGCGGGTTCCGCCATAATTTATAAACCACTCTGGATGCATGCGGGTAATATGGTTAGCCGCAATTGAAGACTTTCCTATTTGAAACTCAGCGCGATAGGGATTGCACCAGGCATGGAATTCCATACCCCGCTTGTGCGCTTCTTCCACCATAAACTGCATGGGATCGTAATAGGGTGCAGGCGCCTTCCCCTGCTTACCGGTAAGCCACTGGCTCCAGGGTTCATATTGCGATGGATAAAATGCATCAGCACAGGGTCGTACCTGTACAATAACAGCATTTAAGCCATTACGCTTATGCATTTCAAGCAGATTTATGTATTCTGCTTTCTGGCTTTCGGTATTATAATTCCCTTTCGTTGGCCAGTCAATGTTATCTACAGTAGCAATCCACGCTGCCCTAAACTCGTATTTGGGTTGCGCTACTACTACATTAAACACTAAAATACAGGCTCCTAACAACAGGATAGTAGTTCTTTTCATATTCGGATTAAAGATTAACGGATGTTATATGTACGCTATTCTGAATTTCTTATTTTATCCAGCAATTGATTTAACATTTTTGCTTCATCTTCTGACAAGCTTTCCAACATGGCATCCATTTGCTCGTTGTAACTATCTAATTTATCCAGCAACTGCAATCCGGTATCAGTGATGGTTACATCAACCAGCCGCCGGTCGGTTTTGCAAATTACTTTTTGAACGAGCTCTTTCTTCACCAACCGGTCAACAATACGGCTGGTATCGCTCATTTTGTCCAACATCCGTTGACGGATCTGCAAGGTTGACAAGGGTTTTCCCGCACCCCGCAAAATGCGGAGGATATTATACTGCTGGGAAGTAATGTCACCCTTTTCAAAAAACTGCTTGGTTTTTTCGGTTATCCAATTATACGTAAAAATTAGATTAACCACCGTTTTGTGGTACTCATTCCTGAATTTCGATTGCTGTATATCTTTTTCAATACTCATGGCTCTGCACAGGAGTTATTATAAGTTGTTTGATAATACTGGTTCGTTGGGCCGACAGATCGTTTAGCAACTCCTTTAACGATCATTAATAACTTGCTATAAATGTTTGAATCACCATTCAACATTACGTGAATGGTTTCTTGCTAAAATTGCAACCGGCTACAAACAGATGCAAACAAGGACATGTTACTTACAAGTTTTAACTTGTTCTGCGGTCAGGCATGGGGAGGACGAGGTCGCTTGTGCTGTGTTCCAGCTTTTGTTTCTACGTTCCAGGCTTATTAGGGGTTGTGGGTCTGGTCTACTATCCGAACTAATACAATTTGTTCAGTTAAATGGGTGCTTTAGGGCTAAACCTATTTATTTTTCGAAATTACATTTTTTCTTATTCCTTTACTACCATTTCAATCTTTATTCCTCATTTTTCATACCTATCATGCAACCCACGTTATACACTTCTCCTGCCAACCATAAGGTATTTCCTATAAAACTCAATCGCCCCATACTCTTGTACCTTCACTGCAATTGGCGCAAATATCAATATTTTTTCGACCCAACAGCACCTGTTCACGAAATCGTTTATACTTATCGTTATGCCAAACTTCCTTGAAGCTTTTTCCTTTCAGGTCGCCCAATGTATGTTGGGCATCTTTATCAAAACAACAAGGCACTACCAACCCGTCCCAACTGATAACTGTTGCATGCCATAACCGCCAGCAGTGATTGTGCAGGGCGTTTTTAAATTCCATGTCACCCTGCTGGTTTTTACGGTACCGGCTATACTTTTGAATAGTCGGGATCAGTTTATTGGGGTCATTGGTATAGTCGTACACCTGGGCCGTTTTAAACCGAACTTCATCTACCCCTATTTCTTTTGCCAGTTGCTTTATATCCTCAATTTGGTGTTCATTGGGTTTAACTACCAGGAACTGGAAGAACACAAATGGCGTGTTGCTCTTCAACTCTTTTTTCCACTTTACAATATTCCTTGCCCCTTCCAGTACTTTATGCAATTTTCCGCCCACCCTGTATGACTGATATACGTCCTGAGTGGTGCCATCAATGGAAATGATCAGCCTGGCTAACCCGCTTTCTACCGTTTTCCGGGCATTTTCTTCGGTCAAATAATGCGCATTCGTAGAAGTAGCTGTATAAATACCTTTTCCGGATGCGTATTTCACCATATCCAGGAACCCGGGATTGAGATAAGGTTCGCCCTGAAAATAAAAAACCAGGTATAATAAGTCCTTGGATAACTGGTCAATAGTCTGGCGAAAAAAATCATTTTGTAACATACCCGTTGGACGGGTAAATGCCCGTAAGCCGCTGGGACATTCCGGGCAGCGCAGGTTGCAGGATGTGGTAGGCTCAAAAGAAATAGAGATCGGATACCCCCACTGTACTGGCTTGCCGGTTATTTTACTTATATAATAACTGCTTAATACCTTCCCAGCATTCCATGCCCGGCGGGGTGTTAACCTCCTAAATAAATTGAAACTATCGTGCCAGTTAATTGCGGGCATAGAATTGTAAAATTAGGGTTCGTGGACTTAAAGACAATGTTTTATGTGCACTAACGTTTAAAAGAGTTAAAATTTTCCACTTCAACGTATTATATGCTCGCTTTGTTTAAGCGCTCTAATATATTTGTGTACCCTTATGGCAAATAAAAAAAAGGTAGCCATTGTTTGGAAGATCGTTGTAGGCCTGATTATGACAGCCACCGTATTTATGCTGTTATTTCGTGTCTATGAATGGTGGCTCGAACGCCGGGCTCATTTTATCCGATATGAGGCATTTGGTATTGAAATTCCCACCCGTTATACAATTCACGGCATTGACGTATCCCGGTACCAGGAAACTATTGACTGGCAAAGTGTACAAGGAATGAACGTGGAAGGGGTAAAACTGGGTTTTACTTTTATTAAAGCAACCGAAGGCATTGAAAGCGAGGATCGCTTTTTTAAACGTAACTGGAAAAGGACCAAAGACGCCGGAATGGCCCGCGGCGCCTATCACTTTTTTATTGCTACCAAAAGCGGTAAAGCACAAGCTGAGCATTTTATAAAGACAGTAGAACTGCAACCTGGCGACCTGCCACCCGTGCTGGATGTGGAACGAACTTTTGGGGTTCCTTACAAAAAAGTGCGTGAACGGGTGCGGGAATGGCTGTTAACCGTTGAGAATTATTACGGGGTGCGACCCATTATATATGCCAATGTTGATTTTTACGACCAGGTATTAAAGGATGAATTTGACGATTATCCATTATGGGTGGCCCACTACCTGCAAAAAGAAAAGCCCCGCATTTACCGTCCCTGGCATTTTTGGCAATACAGCGAACAGGGCCATGTGAACGGTATTTTTTGTAAAGTCGATTTTAATGCCTTTTACGGCGATTCCACCGAGTTTAAGAATTTACTGATCAATTAATGGGAAAAGGGGCCTGTTTTATGGGTTTTACCCCGTCAAAAGCTGTTTTCTGATAGCTTGAAAGGCTTTTTATATGGCAAAAATTAAAAAATGACGTGTTTAAGAAATTAAATGGCCACAAAAACCAATTAAATTTTTTTTGATGCGTTTAAAAAGTTTCCGGTACCAAAAACTTTTTAGTTGATACAGAAAAAAAGTAAACTGGTCAAAAATTTTTTTCCTGTAGTCTTTCAAAGATTTAGTGGTCACTTAAAAAAACCAAATGACTTGTTCAAACGGTTAATAGAGTACACAATGCTGCCTTTGTGGGGTCCTAATCTCCGGCCAGTTCACATCATTCTGCCGCGCTTTGCCTCACGAGGCTCTATTGGCCAGGGCGCCGGCCAAACTGTCCTGTATACTTTTAACCAGGTACCTGGTTCTGAGCCTGCCGGTTTTTCCCTTCCACATTGGCGTCAGAACCAAATTCAGCCTTGCGCAAGCATGGTCCATTCCTTACCCAAGACTCACACCGGCCTCGGCTTCTTTCTCACTTTTATCTTACCTTGGCATTAATAATTTGTCATGTATGGGCGGCCTAATGGAAGATGATGTTAAGGATTTTCTGAAACGGATCGTATGGACCGTTTCCTTAGGTTTTTTATGGCTGACGCTCACGCTGGGGATCGGCGCCTATAATCAGTTGCTGGTTCCCGAACACCACATCACCATTGGCAATATCATCTTTTACATCTGGTCTGTCGGCACCCTGGCAGCACTTATCTATATTAATTATCGCATCTGGAAAAAGAAATTCCCGCACGGATAGATGAAGGCGTGAAACGTGAAACGGTCCGCCAGCTGGCGGATGAAACCCCGACTCGCCTGGCCATGACTGGCAAACGTAAAATAATAGCAGTCAGGGTGAATGTGAAATCTTTGCTAGTAACCGGTCCCGCTTCGCCGGCGGCATCTGCTAACCAGTAATAAAAAAGGCTCCTATAAAGAAGCCTTCAATAGTATTAAAACGGTGTCCCTAAACTCCCCTTTAGGGGTTGGGGGGTATTAAAATCTCGTAGCCGGGCAACCTACTTTTTTATCCCGGTTATAAGTTGGCAACCCTGCTATGCGTTTGTATTGATCAATAAACGAACGCACTGTAACGGTTAAGGCCATGTAATAATAACCGTCTTTTTCATTGGCGCCACCGCGAGGTGATTTAGCGGCGGGATAAGCACCGGCTCCAACTTCATCGCCCCGGTAAGCCAGGTCAACAGCTGTTTGTCCCCTGGCACTTAGCAAAACGGCCTGATCAACATAGTCTGTGCTCACATCATCGAGGTAATCGGTAAATAATTTCCGGTAACCAAGTTCCAACCCAACCCTGATGTCTTCGCTCACAGCATATGTAGCGCCAACACCCAGGGGTATATTAAATTGAGTGAGTTTATATTCTTTTTTACCTGCCACAATGCCCTGGCCTTCAGTGCTCAATTCCTTCAAAAACATCTTGGTACCATCGGTTGCACGTGTATATGGTTTAAAATGATATAACCCTATACCGGCATACACATAGGGTGTGAACCAGGAATTGTTCAAACTTAAAATATTGTATTGTGCACCCAGTTCCCACTCAAACAGTTTGGTGGCGAAATTCAGGTTTCGCATCTGCATGGTGCTTGTGCCTTTTTTATCATCGGCCTTCAGGGAGGAAAGCGTGAAATAGGTACGTGCGGTAAAATGTTCCGACAAATCGTACTGGGCGCCCAATGACCCTAAAAACTTAGCTTGTTTAAATGCAATTCGTTTGGCCTGTAAATCGCCCTGATAATTGGCAATGCCTAAACGGGCTGAAAAATGGAAATTCTGTGCGACTGTTGCCAGGGGCAGGCAACATAACAGCATGATAATCTTTCTCATTGATATTCAATTAGGATATAATTCGTTCACCCTCACAAATCTACGGGTTTGGTTGACACCTTTAAACGGTCTGACGGTGAATTTATTACGTGCCCCTTCGGGGGCAGTTTAAGAGTTGAAAAGTTGATAGGGTTGACAAGTTACCCTCTAAGAATTGAGATTAATAACAGAGGTGCCACATCTTGAAAATGTGGCACCTCTTAATTTCCTATTTGCCAGCTTCCTTGTTAACTCGTCAACCAGTTAACTTGTCAACTATTGCTTTGCATCCAAAATAACTGGTGTGTTGCCTTTGCCCATGATCACCATTTTTGCATTGCTTGAACCGGCCAGTTCTTTCATGGCCTTAATTTGTTCGTATTGCAATTGGCGATCGGTAAGGCTTTCGTTGATGATACGTTGGTAGTCGGAGATACCTTGCGCTTCCACCCGTTTGCGTTCGGCTTCCTGCTTTTCTTTTTGGAGAACAAACTGCATTTTTTGTGCATCCTGCTCAGCGGTGATCTTTTGCTCGATGGCAGTTTTTACCATCTGTGGGAGGGTAATATTGCGCACCAGTAATTGTTCCAGCACCAGACCGCGATTTTTAAAATCTGTCTCTATGCTTTTAAATATGCGCGCCTGAAATTCATCGCGCTTGGAAGAGTACAGAGATACAGCTTCGTAGTACACCGCATTATCCCGGATCTTGGTGCGGGTAAGGGGACGAACGATTTTGTCGGTATAATTCAATCCGCTTTCCCGCACGATCCGGGGCGCATCGGTTGGCAATACCCGGTACAGAACCGTAAGATCAATTACCACTTCCAGGCCATCGGCAGTGAGGGCACGAATGGCGTCATCACCCGATTGAGTACCTTCATCATGCACGCCACTCATGGTATAGTTCTGGGTTCTGACATCCATCTCTTCAACAACGAGCAGGGGATTAATGAAGTGCAGACCGCTGCTCAATACATCGTTCTGTACTTTACCAAACAGTTTCTTTACGCCCACCTCACCGGCTTCTATTTGAATGATGCAAGAGGTGAAAATTCCGATTACAATTAATATTACCCCGATAATACGTAAAGGAGATGCAAAACGCCTGATATTTGATTCAATGCTGCGGGTTATCACCAGGCGGCCAATAAGAAATACGATAAACCCGATAATAATAAGAGCCATGATAATATGTTTGAAGTTTATGGTTTGAAGTTTGTAGTTTTTCTATTCGAGTAGGTCGAAAACATCCGGGCTTCCCAAATTCAAAACGTCCACCGTTTATGCCGAGTTGGGGGTATTCGATTATCACATTATCTCATTAACTACTATGGTCTGCTACAATAACCCAGCTGCCTTTGATCTTCCTGAAAAGCAGGTTATAATGACCGCCCACATCGCCGATATTTCTTTTCAAATGCCATTTACCTACAATGAAAAAATATTCGGGCGACAGGCGCTGTACTTTCACCAGATCGAACGTAAGGGTTCCCATTGAGTCGGCATTGCTGTAATGTTTTTTATAATTCATTAGTGTATTCTGGTAGCCATATGTTACACCGCTTTTCCCAATAAACATCAGGGAGTCGTTGTTCCAGTAACCTTTCATAAATTCTTCTGTGTTCCCGTTGTTCCAGGCTATGATTTGATCGCTTAATACTTTGCGTATGGCCTGTTCATCTTTGTCCTGCGCCCGGGCTTGTTGTAGGAGAATAAAGGCGAGCATGAAACATAGTAGTTTTCTCATAATATGTGTAGTTTGTTTAAAGTTAATGAATGTTAGTAAAAGCGCGTTTCCTCACTTCGGCTTCGCTCAGTGCAAGACGCTCAACGTGTTTATATTACCCTTCTACTTGCGCCTCCGTGCTCCGACGCTGAAGCTCTGGCGCAAGCGTCTAAAGCTTCAGCGACCCCGACTAGTCGGGGGACGATCAGGGCCGTCGTCACAGTATTCCCTTATCAACCATGTCAATTTTTTAACTTGTATAAATCTCAATAAAAAACCCGGAGGTCACTAATGACTCCCGGGTCTCCTAATATGTAATAAACTAATTTATAACTTCAGCTTCTTCATATAAGCCGCGTCGATTGCAGCACTTTTTAGCGGTGTGCTGTTATCATAACGCTCCTGCTCAACGATAAAATATTCTAACCCTTTCGAAGAACCGGTTTTCAAAATACTTTTAAAATCAATACTACCAATGCCCAGGTCAATGGAGGCATCATGGTCTTTCGGCTCAACACCTTTTTTACGATCTTTCACATGACACAGCTTGAAACGGCCGGGATATTTATTCAACCAGGCTATTGGGTCGGCGCCGGCTGTAACAACCCAGTAAATATCCATTTCAAAATCTACCAGGTCAGCGTTGGTGTTCTGCATTAAAACATCCTGCGGCAATTGACCTTCCAATGTTTCAAAGCTGTACCCATGGTTGTGATAGGCAAAGCGCAATCCGTTCTTCTTACAGATCTCTCCACAGGCATTGAATTTCTCTGCCGCCTTTTTAAAATCATCGATTGTTTTTTGCATACCCAAATGCGGGCAGATCAAATATTTCATCCCGATCTCACCAGCCTGCGCTGCCTTGGTTTCAAAATCACTATTGATATTGCAATGACTTGAAACGATGGTCATGTCCAACTCACCCATATACTGTTTAAATTCCTTATTGGTCATTCCCCAGAACATGCCTTGTTTGCCTTCGTAACTTTCTACTTGTTTATAACCGAATGATGCTACCTGCTTTAAAACACCTTTGGGATCTTTTGGCAGATCATCACGCAGGGAATATAACTGCAGGCCAAACTTTTTTATCGCACCATTGGTTGAAAAATCGTCCATGGAGAAGGCTGATCTTCCAATGAGTAATCCTGAAGCTAATGTTCCGGTTGCTTTGAGGAAACTTCTTCTGTTATGCATGAAATTAGTTGTGTGTTTATTCCATTTAAAATATCAAATGATGAACGGCGAAGTAATTTCCACTTCAACATTCATCATTTATTATTGAATATTCAACATTTTTATAAAGCCCAGGCTTTGTCACCTTTTTTATAGGGAATGCAGGCATCGAACCGGCCGGGTACCGGCACATAACGTAAAGCCTGAGTAGCGCCGGGTTCAGATGTAAAATAACCCAACAAGGTTAATTGTTTCATCTGGGTAAAGTAATGGGCGTCGTCTTCCTTCTTTTTGTTTTTCGCATATTCTTTCTGCTCTTTATCCAGCTCGGTCAATAATTCTTTACGTTGTTCGGGGGTTATTTTCATGAACCCATTCCCATTGTATTTTTTCTTACTGGCTTCATTCAGCTTGTTCATTCCTTCCAGGAAGATCTTCTGGTTCTTTTCATCATAACAGTCCTTAACCATAACGGTCATGAACGCGCCAACTTTGGCAGCTTTAGCGCCAGGGGTATCAGTAGTAGGGATAATGGTTTCTGCCACTTCATCCAGATAAGCAATATCGTCGGCGGTGAAGTCAACGGATTGCCCAATTTTTTTATCGGCAGATGTACAACCGCTCAGAAAGAATTCAGCCCCTATTACCGTACTCCCCAACAACAATGCAACACGGGATAATGCGTCTCTTCTGTTCATAATTATTAATTTGAAGATTCGATTTTTTTTAAAGTTCTTGTATTGTCACATTAGCTAATTAGCACATTAATCTTACAGGTTCCCTTTCTTCAACTCATTCACCGCAAAATCACTGGCCCTGGCTGTAAGCGCCATATACGTTAATGATGGGTTTTGACAGGCTGATGAAGCCATACAAGCGCCATCGGTTACAAACACATTCTTTACATCATGCATTTGGTTATTACCATTCAATACCGATGTTTTAGGATCTTTCCCCATGCGGGCCGTGCCCATTTCATGGATGCAAAATCCGGGTGGTGGATCATTATCAAAGGTATTCACATTTTTCAAGCCTGCTTTTTCAAGCATTTCTGCAGCGCTATCCATCATATCCTTACGCATGATCTTTTCATTTTCCTTAAACTCACAATCTATATCAAGCGTTGGCAGTCCCCATTTATCTTTTTTGTCTTTGTTTAAGGTAACCTTGTTTTCATAATAGGGTAAATGTTCACCCCAGGCGCCAATACCCATCGACCATTTACCAGGCTCTGTTAAACTTTGTTTCAGTTCAACGCCAATTCCGTCTTCGCCTTTTCCTCTCCCTCTGCTGGCGCCGCCCTGGTAACCAAAACCGCGAACATAATCGCTGCGTTTTGTTTTATCATTGATATTCCTGAACCTCGGTATGTAAATGCCATTCGGCCTTCTTCCATAAAAATAAGAATCTTCAAACCCTTCATAATCTCCATGCGCTCCAACACCATAGTGATGGTCCATCAGGTTGTGCCCTACCTGCTCGCTGCTGTTACCAAATCCATTTGGAAATGCATCCGACACAGAATTTAATAAGATTTGCGCCGTGCCCAAGGTAGATGCATTCAGGAAGACTATTTTGGCATAGTATTCTTCGGTCTTCATGGTTTCAGCATCCAGGATGCGTACACCGGTTGCACGCTTTTTATCTTTATCATACAGCACATCCAGTACGATAGAATTTGGCCGTAATGTATAATTACCGGTTGCTTTGGCAGCAGGCAAAGTAGCCGAATTACTGCTGAAATAACCACCGAACGGACAGCCCTGGTGGCATTTATTGCGGTACTGACAGGGCCCGCGGTCACCCACTTGTTTGGTGTGGTTGGCCGAACGTCCCATGATCATTACGCGGTCGGCATAATTTTGCTTTAAGCTGGACGCCACATGTTTTTCGAGGCAATTCATTTCCATGGCAGGCAAAAATTCGCCATCGGGCAACTGCGGCAAGCCATCTCTGTTTCCATTTATTCCAGCGAACTTCTCAACATAACTATACCAGGAATCCAGGTCTTTATACCGTATGGGCCAGTCAACGCCATGACCGTCCTTACCATTTGCTGCAAAATCTATATCACTCCACCGGTAACTTTGACGGCCCCACATCAGCGAACGGCCACCAACATGATTCCCGCGTATCCACCAGAACTTCTTTACC
>DASUVL010000412.1:0-2827 GCA_036379015.1 Niastella sp. | reverse complement strand
CTTTCTGCTATATTGGATAATCTTACCACGGCCATTGTAATGGTATCGCTAATCAGAAAACTGATCCGTAATAAACAGGCCCGGTTACTTTTTTGCGGTATGGTGGTTATTGCCGCCAATGCCGGCGGTGCATGGTCGCCGATAGGTGATGTTACCACTACCATGTTATGGATCGGTGGCCAGGTTACAACTTCTCAAATCATAGGAAACGTGTTTTTGCCAAGCATTGCCTGCGCCGTAGCGCCCTTGTTGCTAATGACCTTTCGCATGCGTGGCGCGCTTGAGGTTGGCGGAACGGAAGAAGCTAAAACCTCCAAACCTGAAACACCTGTCCGGGACCGGAATATCGTATTTGTATCCGGCATCCTGATCCTGTTGCTGGTGCCTGTATTTAAAACGCTTACCCATTTGCCGCCTTTTATGGGTATGTTAATGGGGTTAGGCATTATGTGGGCCATAACAGAGGTTATTCACCATGAAAAAGATACGCAGGATAAACATTTCCTATCGGTTTTATATGCCTTGCGAAAGATCGATACACCAAGCATTTTATTTTTCCTGGGTATTTTAATCAGTGTAGCCGCTTTACAGTCTATTGGCGCGTTGCTGAATGTAGCGCAGTACTTGGATCAACAAATCGGCAACCCAACTATCATTGTGATTATTATTGGTATCTTATCCTCCATAGTAGATAATGTTCCGCTGGTAGCAGCCTCCATGGGTATGTATAGCCTGGAGCAATATCCCACTGATCATTTTTTCTGGCATTTCCTGGCTTATTGTTGCGGTACTGGTGGCAGCATGTTGATCATTGGCTCTGCTGCAGGCGTTGCGGCTATGGGCATTGAAAAGATTGAGTTCTTCTGGTATTTTAGAAAGATCGCCTGGTTGGCACTTGTTGGTTATATAGCAGGCATATTGGTATTCATGTTGCAACAGGTGTTTTAATATTTAGCGATTTCGGGATTTTGAGATTTAAAAGAAATGCTGAACAGTATTAAAATCTCAAAATCAAAAAATCCCGAAATCAGAAATCTTATAATTTAATATTCCTAGTCTTTATATAATGATGCCAAAGCAACATAGCGGCGATAGACCGGTATGGTCGCCAGGCGTCTGCCAGCAACAACAGATCCTGCCGGGTAGTGTGAGTCGGTAATTTTTTTACTTCTTTTAATGCATTCACCATAGCCAGATCGCCTATTGGGAAAATATCAGTGCGTTGTAAAGCAAACAACAGGTACACATCGGCTGTCCAGTCGCCAATACCTTTTACCTGTGTTAAAACGCCCCGCACTTCTTCATCGTGCGAGACGGTGAGTTTATTCAATTGAATTTTTTTTGAAATAAAAGCTTCGGCCAGATGTCGCGCGTACACTGTTTTTTGCCGGCTGAAATAACAAGCCCGCAGTTCTTCATCTGATAATTTCAGTAATTGGGCTGGGGTAATGGTTCCGAGCTTTTCCTTTAATTTATTAAATGCGGCTTTTGCCGATGCCAGGGACACCTGTTGTTCTAATACTATATGGATCAGGGTAGCAAAACTGGCCGGGCGTGTCCACATGGGTGGATAGCTGTGTTGCTGCAATATATCTTTAAAGATGAGGTCCTTTTCGGCCAGTTCGTGACATAACCCGTGAAAGTTATCGCTGGTAAATTGTAGCATGTTGTAAAACATAACCGTACCACGGTTGCAAACCGTGACACGGTTAACCGGCTGATTTATTTTGTTTTTGCTTTAAATTTTTCAATTGCCATCCGGGTAAAAGCACTTAATACCAGTCTACCGCTGATAGCAGCTCTTTGCAACAATAACTGATCCCAGTTTTCAGTTCCTTTCCAGAACATTTTTTTCATTTCTTCCATAGCCTGTGGATTGCTATGCGCCAGGTTATATGATAAACGTTGAATAGATTCATCCATATCATCAATGGAAGCATGCAGTTCGGAATACAATCCTTTTCTTTTTGCCCATTCGGCATTGCGCCACATGGTAGCATCAATGGCCAGGTTGTTAAACGCAGCGAGGCCTACTTTACGTTCTACTGCCGGGCCTACTACAAAGGGTCCAATACCAACGGCCAGCTCACTTAATTTAATATCGGCGCCTTCTGCTGCAATGGCATAATCTGCTGCAGCGGCAATACCTACACCGCCACCCACGCATTTGCCCTGAATACGGGCAATAATAAACTGCGGGCATTTGCGCATGGCGTTAATTACATGAGCAAATCCACTGAAGAATTGTATTCCTTCATCATGATTTTTTATGGCTACCAGTTCATCAAAAGAGGCGCCGGCGCAAAATACTTTTTCACCGGCCGACCGTAACACAATTACTTTGGTATCATCATCATTTCCCGCACCGTGAATGGTTTGTGCCAACTCTTCGAGCAGTGTACCTGGCAGGGAATTACTTTGCGGATGAAAGAACTCGATGGTGTTAACACCATTATGATCAATATGTGATGTTACATATCCTAAAGACATACAATTTATTTTAACAAGCAGTGAAAGAAAGGTGTCGGGTCTCAGGAGGATTTCGCTCTATAAAGTTATTAAATACTACTTTAATAACGAACCCGACTGCCAGTCGGGTTCGTTATTTTCCTGTTATTGTATTTTTTTGGCAACCATGGTGAGTATGGTTGCAACGGCTACCGGTTCACCCGTTTCATCGGTTACCTGAACCAGCCATTTTACAATACCTTTCGCAATATCATTGTCATCTTTCTTTTCCTGTTCAATTTTTTCTTTACAAGTTAGCTGTACACCAATAGTAGCCCCTGCATATACCGGTTTCATAAAACGGCATTCTTCCAATCCG
>DASUVL010000411.1:0-4626 GCA_036379015.1 Niastella sp. | reverse complement strand
GGCCGATAATAATTGTCCGTAGATGATGCCACCGGTTACTTGCACGGGAATTGTTTTGTGCCAACCGGTTTCTCCTTTTGCATGGCGGGCTGTTATGTCAAGAGTAAAATTTCCGTGAATGTTCTGCTCGTTTACCAGATAGAAATCGATCGTAGCCGTATCACCCACCTGCACTACTTTTTTATTAAGCTTAACAGCCACATATAATGGCTGATTGTATTTTGCTATTAGCTCGGGATCGCCTTTCAGGTTGCGGTAATTGTCAACAATGCCGGAGTGATTTTCAAGCTTCATACTTTCCCAGCCGTTTACAGCATACCCATCAATTGTGTTATTGATGCGTACATTCTCTATTGTTCTGCCCTGGTAATAGTAGGCTACATTACCCATTTTCCGGGTTAGACTGTCCACATTGGGAAATGCTTTTGCAAATCCATTGTTTTTCAAAAATGCATCATACGCATCGTACCATTTCAGGTAGCTGTCGCTTTCCCAACCAATATCCTTTCCTCTTTTCAGGATAGCGTCCCGAATGAGTTGCAAACGGGGCGGTGTGCCAATAGCACCTTCTTCGCCATAATATATGATCTCGTTATGGTGATCGGTATATTTCGCGTATTGCGTAGGATTGGAATACAGATTATCGTGGTAAACACCCGGACCGCCGGCATGGTGCTGATCGAACCAGCCATAATCATAAAACGTAGTATCGTAGGGGAGGAGATGTAATTTGAATTTTGGGTCGGGGTCATTCAATTTAATATTGCCGTTGCAGGAGTTGTACGTGATGATCCTGCTGTTATCGAGTGTGTGTCCGGCCATCATCTCTATGCGGTCAACAGTTTGTGGGGATGCGCCTCTTTCATTGTGCATATTATAGATCACCAGTGCGGGGTGGCTGCGATCGCGGCGGATCATGCGCATGAATTTTGCTGAACGGGCGGCGAGGTAGAAACTGGTTTGCTTTTTCTCCAGGTCCGATCTTGGATTGAACAGATTATCCGGATAAGAATTGCCACCGGGTTCTTCAAAGTACAGCAAGCCCAGTTCATCTGCATAATCCAACACATTGCGTTGCCCAATGGTGCGGTGAAAGTTAAGCATGTTCAGACCAAGCCTTTTGGCATCGAGTATCTGTTTTTTTGCCAGTTCATCGGATGGTGTTATGCCATTCCCTGGCCAGAACCCCCACGAAATGGATGTTCGTAAAACAATGCGTTTATTATTTAGATAGAATTGCTGATCGCCTGCCACGTCTCTTACTTCGAACCAGCGGAAACCAAAACGTTGAGCGATACTGTCAGTAGTACCCGCGCCTTCCCAACGTACTGTGGCTATGTACAGGTTCGGACTATCAACGCTCCATAGTTTGGCGTTCGGTAATTTCATGGTAACAATCCTGGTTGAATTCCCGGGTGTCAATTGTTGATTGGGCAATACCTGGTGATACAGTGATTTGTTATTCCGACCTGCTTCGCAGATGTCAACAATATATTTTCCGGCTGCGGTAGTTGAACCTTCATTTTGTGCCGTTACCTGTAGATCCACTTCCGTGATGGCGGGTTTGTTCTTTACAAAAACATCTTCTATGAATACACGATCGGTAGTTACCAGTTTTACGTTACCGGTAATACCACCAAAGCCGTGCGAAGGTTGAGTACGATATACGCCCCACATAAAATTCTGGCTGTCGCGCCAGTCGAAGTTGCCATTGGGATCGGTGATGCGGATGGCAATTTCATTGTCAACACCGGGTTTAACCGCTGCCGTGATATCCACTTCGAACGGGGTGCCCGGAATAAGATCATAACCGCACAATTTTCTGTTTACAAATACTTCTGCCCGAAATCGAACGCTTTCGAATTGCAAAACGATCCTTTTATTGCGTATTCCGGCTGGTATCGTTACGTTGGTCATAAACCAGGATACGCCGAGGTAATTACCGGCAACGCCGAATGTGTTGCCATTGCGACCCCAATAATATTCCTCTACGGTTGCCGGCAAATGAACGGTATGGCTTTTTGCTGATCGTAATATATTCCATCCGCCGGAAGGTTCATGAACTGGCAGTTGGCGTATATCAACCGGTGGAACGTACAGGGAATCGTTTTCCCATGTTGCCAATGTATCCAGCCATAATTTCCAGTTGTTCTGTGACAGATCTCTTTCCTGCCTGCCTTTTTGTTGTGCCAATCCTTTTGTAGTAGTGAACAGTAAGCATGTTATCAAAACCGGCAACATTCGATTCATCAGAGTAAGAGTGTTTGTTTAGTAGTTTATCGGTAAAGCTTTGAAAAGAAAAGCCTGCCTGCATTCAGCAGACAGGCATAAAACTATTAACTATTCTGTATTCATTATCACATTATCGAATTATTACATTATCACATTATTTAAAGCCATATCCATTCGTCACATTCCCATATGACTTGGTAATTGATTCCGTTGGTATGGGGAACAAATACCTTGGCGGAACACCAGCTGAATAATAAGCATCGGGATATCCTTTGAATATAGCAGTGGTGTATTGTCCTTCATAGGTAACAATGTTACTACCCCAGGGCGTTACTTTATAACCGGCAGCTTTCAATGCCAGTCCATCGGTGCTGGTGGAGTCAATGAATTTGAACAATCCCTGAATAGCGAGATTGCGGTTGCCCGATGATGGTGTAAACTGGCTCCATGCGTCTGAATTACCACGCCAGCTGGGGAAACGCACCGGGTATGTTTGATCTGTTTCAGCTACGGTGTTTTGCGTCGTGAGCATTTTTGTCATACCCAGTGATGACACGTTAACGCTCCTGGTATAAATGTATAAGGGAATTTCATTGCCGTTAGCGAATGCGTGAAACTTTTTTGACTTCAGGTCGTTCACCATGGCTATTTGTTCATCCCTTAATGCTTTTATTTTTTGAGGCAGCTTGCCATTTCTTATCAGGTCTTCGCGACGGTAACCTTCACCGGCAAATTCAAGCTTGCGTTCCTGTAAAATGGCTTCTTTCAACGCATCGCCCGATAAAGCGCTGATATAGCTGGTAACCTTGCTGGCCTGGTCGGCTGCAGCAAAAGCTCTTGCTCTTACCCTGGTCAATTCTGTTCTGGCAGCGCCTTCATCGCCGAGCTCGGCCTGGGCTTCAGCCAGCAACAATATAACATCGGCCATGCGTAACAGAGGCCAGTTGATACCAGCCTGGCGTTGTGCCTGGGTGTATGGGGTAGTCATACGGCTTTCGTCCCATTTGTTAAGGGCCAAACCGCCCAGTTGACGTGAGCCAGGTGTAAAGTCTATTAATACTTCAGAACAGGTGCCTGAGTTGGCGGTAACGGTTACGGTTACATCACGACGCAGGTCTTTTGGATCGTAATCGCCATAATAGAACGAAGCGTGCATACGGCTTTGTCCGTAGGCTTTGTTAGGATAGTTGTTTGCGCTGCCACCATTTGAAGGCCGGCCAAAAGCATAAGGCCGCTCGCTGAACTGGCCCAGGGTTTCACCAATTTCGAACAATGACTCCGGACTAACCACCAGGTTCATGTTGTACTGGAAGTTATATTGGAAGGGGTTGTTGAAACCAGCGCCACGACCATCGGTTGTAATGAGGGTTGCGCTACCGGAATTGTCCATGCAGGCTTTCAAATAAGTTCTTGCCTGTTCGTAATATGTCTTATAATCGGTGCGGCGTACGTATTTGGCTTCCCATTTTTCACTACCCAGTTGGGTAAAGGTAACGGGGCTATAATCGAAAGTGGTGCGGCGCAAACCATAACCACCTGCATACAGGGCCATTTTACCGGCAAGGCCATACGCAAATGTTTTGGAAAACCTTTCGGCATTGATACCGCCTTCCCCCAGTTTATACATCAATGAAGCTGCATTGGCCAGGTTGGCCAGTTCGCCATCGTATATTATGTCGCGCGAGGTAAGTTTGGCCGTATCGGTTTGTTTGGTTGAAGTGATGGTAACCGGCGAATAAGGCACATCGCCAAAATAGCGTATCAGGTTATGATAGGCGAATGCGCGGAATACGGCGGCTTCGCCATACATCTGCGTCCAGTCGTTTGCCTTGTTATTGGCAACGGCTGTTTTGTATTCTTCTTTTTTAGCGATCGCTTCCATTATCATATTGGCGCGGTTGGCCACTTTGTACATATTGCCCCAAATGCCTAAAGAGCTGGGATAATCAAGAGAGATCTCGAGGGCGTATAACCCTTCGGGTATATGCCGGGTTTGGGCGTCATAAGCTTCAGGATGGCATTCGGCATCGGAACCAACGGCATCTATATCATAGAACATACCGCCAAGGCTGGTACGCCACAGGTCGTAACAACCCACCAGCGAGCCAAACGCTTCGCCGGTTGATGAGAATACGAATTCGGTATCTACTGCAGAAGGTGATTCGGCCGTAAGCCAGCTTTTTTTACAGGCAACAATGGCTAACAGCAACAGGCCACTTATTGATAATATTATCCTTTTCATATGAAGTCTGTTTCAGTGGTTTTAAAATTCAACATTTATACCTGCGGTGAATGAACGGGCGCGTGGGTAAGCTCCCCAGTCGAGCCCCAGGGTTGGATAAGCTGCATTATTCTGTGAAATGTTCGTATTCACTTCCGGATCGAGGCCGGGAT